>NZ_SZWJ01000035.1:0-44014 GCF_012184455.1 Caulobacter sp. SSI4214
GCCGCGGCGCCGCCGGGGTCTGGGACGGGGCCCTGCCCGCCAGCAGCGCCGCGACCAGAAGAAGGATGAGCGCGGTCCCCCAGACGAGGGCCTGGATGAGGCGCGACGGGGTCATGGCTGGGGCGATCCGCCGTCGGCGCGGCCCATGAAGCGGCCGAACCTGGCCTTGGCGTCGGCCCGCGCGGCGGCCCGATCGGCCGCCTCCAGCGCCTGCGCCCGCCCCTGGGCGGCGACCATGGCGGTGAGGTCGGCCAACTGCTGGGCCTGGAGCGCCAGGAGCTGGTTGCCGGCCTGGGCGGCCTGCAGGGCTCCGCTGGCGCCCTGGCTGGCCTCGACCAGCTGGCTCATCTCGTCGGCCCCGCCGCCAAGACCGCCCATCACCCCGGCCTGGACCTTCAGGGCGTCCTCGAAGGCCGCCACCGACCCGGCCCAGCGCGCGTCGGCCCGGGCGGTCAGCTCGGCGTTGGTCGCGTTCGGCGGCGCGGCGCCATAGCGCCCGACGAAGGCGTCCTGGATCTGGCCGACGTCATAGGCCAGCCCCCGCGCCTGCCCGATCAGCTGGCGGGTCCGGTCGACCTGGACTCGCAGCGTCGCCAGCGACGAATAGGGCAAGCTGGCCAAGTTCCGGGCCTGGCCGATCAGCATCTGCGCCTCGTTCCGCAGCGAGGTGATCTGGTTGTTGATCGTCTCCAGGGCCCGGGCGGCCTGCAGAACGTTCTGGGCGTAGTTGCTGGGGTCGTAGACGGCGATCTGAGCCAAGGCCGGCGGCGGCGCCAGCAGGCCGAGCAGCAGCGCCGCCGCCAGGCGGCGTCGGGAAAACCTCATGGCGAAATCTCCGAAGCGGAAGGTTGGAGGCTGGCCGGATCGGCGTCCGGCGCGGGCAGCAGCTCGGCGGCCCAGGGCAGACCGCGGTGGCGCAGCCAGGCGCGGGCGAAGCCGTCCGGCCCGTGGGCGGCGAGCAGCCCGGCGATGGCGTCCTGATCGGCCTTGGAGGACGCCGCGCAAAAGGCCAGGGCCACCGGCCCCAGGCCCAGCTCGAACAGGCGGTCGCCGTCGCGCGAGCGAACATAGTAGTCGCGCTTGGCCACGGCCCGGGCGAGGATTTCCAGCTGGCGATCGTTGAGCCCGAAGCGCCGGTAGACCGCCGCGCCGAGCGGATCGAGCGCCCAGGCGTTGGGCAGGAAGATCCGGGTCAGGCAGAGCTCGACCAAGGCCGGCGCGATGGCGCTGGCCTCGATCTGCGACAGCGACAGGGTCGAGAAGACCACCGCGCCGTTCTTCTTGCGCACGGTCCCGAGCCAGGTCCGCAGCTGGGAGCCAAAGGCCGGATCATCGAGCGCCAGCCAGCCCTCGTCCACCAGGATGAGGGTCGGCCGGCCGTCCAGCCGCCGCTCGATGCGATGGAAGAGATAGGCCAGGACCGCCGGCGCGGCCGGCGTGCCCAGCAGGCCCTCGGTCTCGAAGGCCTCGACATCGAGATCGACATCGAAGCCGGTCGCGCCGTCCAGCCCCTCATGGTCGGCGTCCAGCAACCGGCCCCAAGGTCCGCCCAAGACATAGGGCGCCAGGGCCGCCTTCAACGACCCGTCGGCCAGCAGGGCCACCAGGCCCGTCAGGGTGCGCTCGCCCACCGGCGCGCCAGCCAGGCTCGCCAGGGCCGACCACAGATGGGCGCGGACCTCGGGGGTGACCGCAACGCCCTCGCGGGCGAGCATGGCCGCCAGCCAATCGGCGGCCCAGCCGCGCTCGGCCTCGTCGTCGATGCGGGCCAGAGGCTGCAGGGCCACCGCCGGCCGCGTCTGGTCGAGCAGCACGCCGCCAAGGTCGTGGAAGGCGCCGCCCATGCCGAGCGCGGCCGCGCGGATCGAGCCGCCGAAGTCGAAGGCCAAGACCCGCGCCCCGTGATAGCGGCGAAACGACAGCGCCATCAGCGCCAGCAGCACGCTCTTGCCCGCGCCAGTCGGGCCCACCACCAGGGTGTGGCCGACATCGCCGACATGCAGGTCCAGCCGGAAGGGCGTGGAGCCCTCGGTGCGCGCCATCAGCAGCGGCGGGCCGCCGAGGTGGCCGTTACGCTCCGGCCCGGCCCAGACCGCCGACAACGGCGCCATGTGGGCCAGATTCAGGGTCGACAGCGGCGGCTGGCGGACATTGGCGTAGGTCTGGCCAGGCAGGGTCCCAAGCCAGGCCTCCACCGCGTTGACCCGCTCGCGGATGACGGTGAAGTCGCGCCCCTGGATGACCTTCTCGGCCTGGGCCAGACGCGCCTGGGCCAGGGCCGGATCGGCGTCCCAGACCACCAGGGTGGCGGTGACATAGGCATAGGCCACCGCGTCGGCGCCGAGATCCTGCAGGGCCGCGTCGGCGTCCAGCGCCTTGTTGGCCGCGTCGTTGTCGACCAGGGCCGACGGCTCCTGGGTCAGGGCCTCCTTGAGCAGCGCGCCGATCGACTTGCGCTTGGCGAACCACTGGCGGCGGATGCGTCCCAGGAGGGCCGTGGCCGCCGTCTTGTCCAGACAGATGGCGCGGGTGGTCCAGCGATAGGGAAAGGCCAGGCGATTAAGGTCGTCGAGCAGACCCGGCCAGGTGGCGCTCGGAAAGCCGACGATGGTCAGGACCCGCAGATGCGCCTCGCCCAGGCGCGGTTCGAGACCGCCGTCCAGCGGCTGGGTGGCCAGCAAGGCGTCCAGCTGCATGGGCGTCTCGGGAACCCGCACGCCCTGGCGATCGGTCGTTACCGCGCCATGCAGGAACGACAGGGTCTCGGCGTCATCGAGCCAGGCGGCCAGCGGCATCAGTCCGTCGAGCAGGGCCAACAATCGGTCGGTCTGGTCGACGAACCCCTTCAGCTCGGCGCGCCAATCAAGCCGCGGGTCGGCCCGCCCCTCGACGAACAGGCCTTCGAGCCGGCCGGCCCGCTCGACCGGCGGCAGATAGACCACGGTCAGGAAGTAGCGGCTCTCGAAGTGGACGCCGTCGGCCTCGAACTGGGCCCGGCGTTCGGCGTCGACCAGACCCGAGACCGGGTCGGCGAACACCCCGTCCGGATAGGCCAGCACCGGATCGCGCCGCGCCTCGACGAACAGCGCCCAGCCCGAGCCCAGCCGCCGCAGGGCGCCGTTCAGTCGCGCCGCGACCGCGGCGACCTCGGCGTCGCCGGCCGAGTCCAGGTCCGGTCCCCGAAAGCGCGCGGTGCGCTGGAAGGACCCGTCCTTGTTCAGCACCACGCCGGGGGCGACCAGGGCCGCCCAGGGCAAGTAGTCGCAGAGCGCCCTGCCCCGGCGATTGTAGTCGCGCAGGTCCAGCATCCTAGACCTCCAGCCGGGCGGGCAGACTCACGTGGCGGCGGGCGACGTCGAAGACCCGCAGGTCGTTGCGCGCGGCCCAGACCGCCAGGCCGTGGCCGATCAGCCAGACGGCCAGGCCCGCGCCCCACAGGCGCAGGCCCACGCCCACCGCCGCGGCCAGGGTGCCGACCACCAGGGCGATGGTCCGCGGCGCGCCGCCCAGCAGCATGGGCTCGGTCAGAGCGCGGCGGACGGGCGCGGAGAACCCCGGGGCCATCAGACCAACGCCCCGCCGCCGAACGAGAAGAACGACAGGAAGAAGCTGGAGGCGGCGAAGGCGATCGACAGGCCAAAGACGATCTGGATCAGCTTGCGCGCCCCGCCGGAGCTGTCGCCGAAGGCCAGGGTCAGGCCCGTGACGATGATGATGATCACCGCGATGATCTTGGCGACCGGCCCCTCGATCGACTCCAGGATCCGCTGCAGCGGTTCCTCCCAGGGCATGGACGAGCCGGCGGCCTGGACCTGGCCGGCGCAAAGGAGCGCAAGGCCGACAAGGCCGATCCGCAAATCGCGCGCGGCCGGCGGCGGCAGGCGACGCGGATCGCGCCCCGCATGACCGGCGCAAGGGGTCGAAGACCGCGCGCGAGCGCGCGGCGGGGTAAGGTTCGTCAACACGAGCCGTCTCCTTCAGGTTTTCAGGGGAAAAGCGTTGGGCGCCAGAGGCTCAGAGCGGAGCGAGCCGGTAGGCGCCGTCGGGGCCCAGACCCGACACGCGCGAAAGGTCCGTCAATCTTCGCTGTCGCCCCCGTCCGGAGAGGACGACGATGACGTCGATGGTGTCGGCGATCAGGGCGCGCGGCACGGTGACCACCGCCTCCTGGATCAGCTGCTCCAGACGCAGCAGAGCGCCCAGGGCCGATCCCGCGTGCAAGGTGCCCACGCCGCCCGGATGGCCCGTGCCCCAGGCCTTGACGAGATCCAGGGCCTCGGGCCCGCGCACCTCGCCGATGATGATCCGGTCGGGTCGCAGGCGCAGGGCCGAGCGGACCAACTCGGCCAGGGACGCCGCCCCCTCCCCGGTCCGCAGGGCCACGAGGTTGGGCGCGGCGCACCGCAGCTCGCGCACGTCCTCGATCATCACCACGCGGTCGCCCCCCGTAGCGACCTCAGCCAACAACGCGTTGACCGGGGTGGTCTTGCCGCTGGAGGTCGGCCCCACCACCAGGATGTTCAGACGCTCCCGCACCGCCCCGGCCAGTTGCTCGGCCTGCGCCCCGCTCATCACCCCGGCGGCGACATAGTCGGCCAGCGCGAAGACCTGGCTGGCCGGCTTGCGCAGGGCGAAGGTCGGCCCGCCGACCAGCGGCGCCAGCAAGCCCTCGACCCGCTCGCCCGTCCCCGGCAACTCGGCGGCCAGACGCGGCCGGCCCGCATGCAGCTCGGCCCCGACATGGTGGGCGACCAGACGCAGGATTCGCTCGCCATCGGCGGCCGACAGCACCAGCCCCGTGTCGACAAGCCCGACATCGAAGCGGTCGACCCAGACCCGGCCGTCCGGGTTCAGCATCACCTCGGCGACGCCGGGATCTTCCAGCCGCGCCAGCAGCAGCGGCCCCAGGGCGGTGCGCAGCATGCGATGGCTGCGCGACATCAGGTCGGATTGGGAGGGTTCCACGGCGATCCCCGTTGCTCTCGGGGATGACTAAGAAGACCCTGTCGGAGCCCATCTCAACAGCCAAATCGGCCGATCGCACCCTGGCGTGGAAAGGCAGGCCCATGTCGGTCTTGCGCCAATAGCTGCCGTTCGCACACCTCCAGGAAGGCGACTTTCAGCGAGCTTGTTAGAGTAGTCGGTCGGATCCGCTCGTCAGCGGCAAGGAATTCGGGGAGTTCGAAAGCAACTGCCTCCGCTTCTGAGGGACGCGAGGTTGATATGCTTGCCGAGGGGGCGGCATTCACCCTAGCGGTAAAGGCGTCGCGTCCCGGTTCGCCTTGCCGCGGCGCCGTAGCTCAGCAGCGACGCCAAGAGCCACGACAGGGCCGCCAAGACAGACCTCGTGACGTCGCAGAGGCTCGGCCGCGAGACGCTCGAAATCCTGTGCCGTGACCGGCTCGTACTCCTCCAGGATCTCGGCGACGTCGAAAGCCACGGCTTGACCAAGATCAGGCGCGTCATCGTTGTGCAGGCCAGGCAGGTGATCAGTCTAGCCCTGACGAAGCGCCTAGCCTAGGTTTGCCCCATGCCCGACAGTCAGCCAGACGCCGCCTTCTTCATCCTCGACCATGACCCGTCGCTCTGGTCTCTGGCCTGGGTGGCGCGAGCGGAGATTGCGCCTGCCGAGGGCGGCCCCGAGGGCGAGAAGCATGTCCGTCTGTGGTTCCGCCGCGGCGAGACCCCCGGCACGGTCTCGTCGGTGGCGCCCAGCGTCCCCGATCGCCCCCACGATCTTGAGGCCTACAACGAAGGCCATGCCCCGCCGACGGTCTTCTGGCACACGCACCCGCGCTTGGAGGCCTACGAGGTCGAGTACGACCAAGACGACGGCGCCAACTGGTGGGCGCGCCTCTGGCTGAAGGCCTGACCGGATGTGCAACCTTTACAGCTTCCAGCGCGGGCAGGCCGAGGTCCTGGCGTTCATCGAGGCCATCGACGGCGTCGGCAACCTGCCTCCCCTTCCCGGTATCTTCCCGGACTACCCCGCCCCGATCGTTCGCCACCTCGCGGACGGCTCTGGCGATGAACTCGTCATGGCGCGATGGGGCCTCCCATCCTCATCTGGCGCGATGTTCAATGCCACTGAAAGGCGGGTCGCCAAGCTCAGAGCCAAGGGGCAGGCGGTCAGCGACGCCCAATTCAAAGAGCTTCTCGCCCAGGAGCCGGACGGCGGCACGACCAACGTCCGAAACACCTCAAGCAAGCACTGGACGCGTTGGCTTGACCCCGAGAACCGGTGCCTCGTCCCGCTGACATCCTTTGCCGAGCCGAACCAGGTGGGCGAGAAGAACAGCGAAAACGTCTGGTTTGCATTGGGTGAAGATCGACCTCTGATGTTCTTCGCTGGCGTCGAAATTCGAGGCTGGACCAGCGTTCGCAAAAAGAGCATCGGCTTTGAGACCCTGGACCTTTTCGCCTTCCTGACGACCGAGGCAAATGGCCTGGTGGGAGCCGTGCACGACAAGGCCATGCCGGTCATCCTGACCACGGCCGAGGAGCGCGACGTCTGGATGCGGGCCCCCTGGGAAGAGGCCAAGGCCCTTCAGCGGCCCTTGCCAGACGACGCCCTGATGATCGTCAGCCGCGGCGTTGGCCAAAGGCAGGATCCTCCCAGGGACGCCGAGGCGATGCTTCTATGATCATGGGCCTTCGCTCCGCTCTATTCTGCGCCAAGGTCGAGATGCATCGCGACGGCCAGGCAGACTATCTGGGCATTCTTGGCGCGGAGATATCCGCAGACAGCCGGCCGGGCGTGGTTCAAGCTTGGCTGACCCTGCAGCTGGAGCTGGATCGCAAGACCACGGTCGGCCGCGTGGTGGTCGAGTGCGAGGGCTTGAAGCAGGACTTTCCGTTCGAGGCTCCCGCCGGCCATGCCGAGGCGGCGACCGCCTTCCCGTTGATGATTCCGGTGCTGAGGGAAGGACCGCTGTGGGTCACCGTGATCGACGACAGCGCCCGGACCAAGCCGATCCGCCAGAAGTGGCGGCTGAAGTTCAGGCCCGACGCCCAGGTTCTCGAAGATCGTGGCGCTGGCCAGCAGATCGCCGACAGCTGCCAGCGCGCCGCTGCAACGGTGGCGGCGGGGTCAAAGCGCGCTGAAGTGGCTCGCCACTAGGCCTTCGGCTCGAGCGGAAAGTAAGGCGCGCCCGCATCCTGGTCTTCGGCGCGGTTCAACACCCTGCCCTCGCGGGCCCGGGCGACGAGCACCTGAACGCCCCGGTAGCGGATCCCCAGGAGAATGTTCGTGCAGCGCATGCCCGCGTCCTTGGGAATGCGCCCCCAGTTGTCTACGCTCAGGCTGATGGATCCCGGCAGAAACGCTTCGTCTGCCTTGTCTTGCGCCTCCTTGGCCATGAGGTCGAGAAGGTGGTCGATGTCTTCAAGGGTCATACGGCAGGCTCTATGACGAGTCGGCGCCGGGACCAGCGCCCCGCCCATGGTCGGGCCAACACGACGCGTCTCCGATCCCCAAATCGCGCCGGCCCCACCTTGACTCTTTTCGGCCCCAGAATGAGAACAAATAAGGAACTTCGGAGCCGCCGCCATGCCATTTCCACGCGTTCAGGAGCGCGCGATGTCGCTTAGCTCCAAGCCAGATGAGGCCACCGGCCATCTGGTGATCAAGCGTCGATGGCTTTGTCAGCTTGGAGGTTCGGAGCGCGGCCAGAGCTCGAAGATCAAGGTCGACGGCGACACCCGGCGCGCCGAGCGATCTCGGTCTGACCTTGGCGAACGGGAACGCCTGCATGACTTCGAGGCCGATGAAGCTTGGCTCGACTTTGGCGCGGTCAGCTTCTGGCGTCGGACCCGCCAAGGGGGGCCGCCGACCGATGCCTGAACTCAGTGAGCAACAATTGCGAAAGATGGTCGAGCTGGAGCCATGGTTCGCCGCTGCCCGCCTTATCGACGCTCTGGAGCGCCGTTGGGAAATACACTTCCGATGCGCAGCCTGCGGAGCGACGAAGACCTGGCGCCGGGACACCATGCTGGGCAGGGCGCGCAGCTTGCTGGGCGCGACGATGGCGGAGGTCCAGCGTCGCGTACCCTGCCCTCGCTGCGGCGCCCGCCTTCCCGCCATGAGCGTCTCCGGCGCGATGGAAGGCGGGCCTGACGCCGACCGTCTGCGCTGGGAACTCATCAACACCTTGATCGACGCAGGTCTGAAGCCGACGGATTACGGCATCGGTTGGCAGCCGCCGACGCGGTCGTAGGCCATGGCCGATATGGACCCTCGCACCGGCAAGCTGAGCGTGCTGACGATCCGTTGCCCGTGCGGCTACTCCGTGACGTGGCCGCGGCAGGCCATCCTGGCTAAGGCCGGTCCATGGCGTAGACCCATGGATCTGGCGCGCGGACTGCGTTGCACGGTCTGCGGTGTGAAGGGCAAGGCACACATCACTGGCGAGAAGCGGTAGATCGTCTGCACCCGATGCTCGAGGGAGGCTTCAGCAACGCGCCAATTGCCGCCGTTGGCGCGCCTCCAGAAAACGGACACTCAGCGTTCTAGGCGCGGCGTTGAGGCCTGGCCAAAAAAGGCCACGGCCTCGTCGCTCCGCGGATAGATCTGGGCCCGGAGCGGCCACACTCCGAGGGACACCAATTCTTCCTTATGCCTAGGTAGGCGCCCGCTGCGTCAGCGCGGCGAGGCGGAGATGACGATCTTGTCTTCCTCCTGCCGTAGGGCGAGGTGGAAGACCTCGTTCATAATGCGCCCAAACGCCTCAGGTTCGTCCGCCCTGAAGCGGCCGCTGACCTGCATGGCGGCCGTGCTTGCTCCCTCGACGACCAGTTGACGCTGATTGTAGCGATTGAACTCGGCCGCCGCCTCGGCCAGGGTCGCGTGGTCGAACGCCAGCATGCCGTCGCGCCAGGCCAAGTCGTTGGCGACCTTCTGCGGCGCGTTCAAAGACAAGCGAGTCCGCTCACCTTCGCTGAGCATGATGTCGCCCGGCAACGCGATCGCCCCGTCCACGCGAACCCGCCCCTCCACCACCGCCACCTCGACCCGCTCGCCGTCGCGGCGAACCGAGAACTTGGTGCCAAGGACAGTGATTGTCTTGGGCCCCGCATGCACCACGAAGGGGCGGGTAGCGTCGTGCGCGACGTCGAAATAAACTTGGCCGGCCTCGAGCCACACCTCGCGCCGCTCCGCGCCGATCTTGGCGCGCACAAGCGTGGCGGTGTCCAGATCAAGCTTGCTGCCGTCTTTGAGCGGGGTGGTCTGCCGCCCCCCCTTGTCGGTGCGATAGGTCTGGGCGCTCAGCGACCAGGGAACCGGTCCAGCGACCATGAACACCAGACTGGCGGCGAGCAAGACCGCCGCGGCGGCCAAGGGCCAGCGCCGGACCGAACCTGACCGCAGTCGCCCAACCTGACTCCAGCTGTGCTCCAGCTCCCAGAAGGTCACCTTGTGCCTGGGGTCGAGCGCCAGCCACGCCTGTAGGCGGGCTTCGTCCTCGAGGCTCCAGTCGGGCTCCTCACGCCGCATGACCCAGACGGCCGCGACCTCTTCGATCTCGCTGGCCTGGCTCATCGGCGAAACACCTTTGGGCTGAGGGTCGTGACCGAAGCCATGCGCTGGATCTTGCCCGATCCGCCGCGCATGAAGTCGTTGAGGGCGCGTATGCCATAGAGCGTCTGCTGCTCCACAGTGTTGACCGTGACGCCGAGCTTCTCAGCGACCTCGCGGGTGGAAAGACCCTCGACCTTACGCAGATAGACCACCTCGCGGCAGCGGGGCGGCAGGCGGCTAAGCCCCTGCTCCAGCCGCCGCAGCTCATCGCGCGCCAGCAAGGTCCGGTCGGGAGTGATGAAGTCGGCCAGGACGGGCGCGCTTTCCAGATCGGTCACGTGGCGCATGGAAACCACATGGGCGCTCTTGGCGATGTCGATCATGTGGTTGCGCGCCACGGCGTAGACGAAGGCCTTGGCCTGGGCCGGCAGGCCCTCGCGGGCGGCCAGATAGACGCGGGCGAAGACTTCTTGGCGCAGGTCGGCGACGTCGGACTCATTGGGCCACTTGCGGCGAATGAAGCGCGTCAGCCCTGGCGCGAGAGGCAGGACCTCGCGCTGAAACCAAGCTTTGATCGCCGCATCCGTGTTCATGCTAGGGGATTAAGACGACAGAGCCGCGCAAACCCCGAACAGAATTTTTCCGTTACCAGTTCGCGTGATCGGCTCGTCTCAGCTCGATGCGGCCATAGGAGGCCGCATCAGAGGGGGACCGAATGCATCGGGGACTTAAGACGGCGCTGATCGCGGGCGCGGCGGCCATGGCGCTGACCAGCGCGGCCTGGGCGCAGACCACCACCTTCAACGTGCCGGCGGGCGAAATGGCCACGGCCTTGGACGCCTTCGCGCGCGCCAGCGGCGCGCCGTTGATCTATCGTCCGCAGGACGTGACGGGCTTGAAGACGGCAGGTCTCAAGGGGAGCTACACGCCCGAGGACGGGCTGCGTCGGCTGGCCGAAGCCGCAGGCTTGGCCGTCACCAAGGACCGCTCCGGAGCGCTCGTGGTGTCGCGCCCCCAGGCCCAAACGGCGGTCGTCGCGACCGCCGCTGAGCCCGAGGCCGTCAGCGAAATCGTCGTCACGGGCTCCAATATTCGCGGCCTGAAGAACCCCACCAGTCCGGTTCTGGTGTTCGACCGAGGCGCGATCGCGGCCACGGGCGCCAGTACCGTGCAGGACTTCATGCGGACCTTGCCGCAGAACTTCATCGGTGGGCCGAGCGGTGCGAGCCAGGATGGCGTTCTGGGTTCGGGCGCTTTGCGCAACACCAACAACGAAGCGGCCAGCGGCGTGAACCTGCGGGGCCTGGGCAACAAGGCGACCCTGGTTTTGCTCGATGGCCATCGGATGGCCCCCTCGGCCTTCGGCGCCTTCGTCGACATCTCGGCGGTTCCCCTCGCGGCGGTCGACCGGATCGACGTGCTGACGGACGGCGCCTCCTCGATCTATGGCGCGGACGCCGTGGGGGGCGTGGTGAATCTGATCCTGCGAAAGGATTACAAGGGCGCGGAGACCTCGGCCCGCATCGGATCGGTGACCAATGGAGGATTGCGCCAGCAGACGATCAGCCAGCTGGCGGGCACGAGCTGGTCGGGCGGCGCGGCGATGGCCAATCTGCAATACGAGCATCAGCATCGCCTTTCGGTGACCGAGCGCAGCTTCACCCAAGCCTCGCCCAGCCCCACCGACATCATGCCGACCTATCAAAAACTCACCGCGATCGTCAGCGCCCATCAGGACCTGACCGATCGGGTGACGGTCTATGGCGACGTGTTGGCGGGCCAAAATCTTCAATGGCGTCAAATCACGTTCGGCCCGACCTCGCGCGACATCAACAAGGCCAGAATCGAGGACACCAACGTCCATGCAGGGGTGCGCGCCGCGTTTGGCGCCTGGCGCGGTGATCTCTCGGGCACGCTCAGCAAACAGGTGCTCTGGAAACGCAACTCGGTGCTCACGCCGCCGCGCGTCGGTTACACCCTGGGCGAGGTTTCCATCAAGAACGCGCAGGATGTCAGGTCGGTCGACCTGAACTTTGATGGGCCGCTGTTCGACCTGCCGGCCGGGACCGTTAGGCTTGCGGTCGGGGCCGGCTACCGGAAAGAGGCCTTCCGAAGCCTCCTGCCCTATTCCACCGTCCCGACGAGCCGACTGCGGACCATGGACCGCACCGTGCGAGCGATCTATGCCGAACTCGCCGCGCCGCTGGTGGGGGACGCCAACGCCCTGCCCTTCGTGCGATCCCTCGATCTATCCGCCGCCATTCGCTACGACCGCTACTCGGCGTTTGGCGGGACGACCAATCCCAAGATCGGCCTGCGCTGGGAGCCGGCTGCGGGCCTGGCGGTGCGGGGGGCGTGGGGCACGTCCTTCCGCGCGCCGGCCGCCGATGAGGTGCTCAACCAAGGCTCGGGCCTGCTGCTGGCTAGCTTCCCCTTCACCAACCCCAATGGCCCCGGCACGATCCCGATCTTCATCGAACAGGGCCAGAGCGCCGACCTTGGGCCAGAGACGGCCGACACCCTCAGTCTTGGCCTCGACTATCAGAGCCAGCGGCTACCCGGCGCGCGCCTGCAGTTCAACTATTACGACGTCGACTACCGAAACCGCATCGTCACCCCGCCGTTCGACACCACCGCCCTCCTCCACCCCAGCACCTATGGCGCCCTGATCAGCACCTTCGCCAGCGACGCCGAGGCGATCGCCTATTGGAAAGCGCGCGAGGCCGATGGCCTTCGGCTCTATGACTACGGAGGGACCACCGGCGCCGGCGTGCGCTACCTCTACCGCGCCAGCACGCTCAACGCGGCCTTGGTCCGACAGAGGGGGCTGGACGGCTCGGCGACCTATCGCTTCGCGCGGGGCGCCGACGCCTACGATCTTGGCCTCAACGCGAGCTGTATCCTCAAGATCACCTCGCGCCTGGCCAAGGGCTCGGACCCGCAGGACGTTCTGAACAATCTGGGCGAGCCCAATCGCTTACGGCTGCAGGGCAATCTGCGCTGGTCACGCGGCGGGTTGTGGGTGAACGGGCTGATCAACCACGTTGGCGCCTATCACAACAGCTTCGTGATCCCCACCGAACGGGTCAAGGCCTGGACCACGGCGGACCTGGTGATCGGCTTCAAGCCGGATGCGGACCGGAACGCGCTTATGCATGGCCTGAGCGTCACCTTGTCGGCGACCAACCTCTTCGACCGCGAGCCGCCCTACGTCAACGCCAGCAGCGTCATGACCACGGGCGTCCACTATGACGCGGCCAACGCCGATCCGCGCGGGCGCTACGTCTCGCTTGAACTTCGCAAGTCGTGGTGATCCGGATGCGTTGGCTTCCTCTCGCCCTCTTCGCGCTGCCGCTGGCCCAGGCGGCCGCGCCCTTTTCTCCCGCCCGAGCCGCCCCGGCGCCCGCGCCGGTCGCGCGTCCCTGGACGATCGCCGACGTCGCCCAGGCGCCCGAGGTCGTTAGCCTGGCCCTCTCGGCCGACGGCCGCGAGGCGCTTTATGTCGTGCGTCGCGGGGACTTGGCGACGAACGAAAAGGTCTCGCGCCTGCGGCTCGTCGACCTGGAGACCGGCCAAGGCCGTGATCTCCTCAAGGCCCGCTGGATCAGCGATGTCCGTCTCCAGCCCGGGAGCCAGCGATGGATGCTGCTGGCCGACGTGGGCGCCGGGACCCAGCTCTACAGCCTTGATCGCACCGGGCGCCTAGAGCCCCTGATCGTCAGCCCCTCCGTCGATCAGGTTGGCGGCGCCATGGAGCGGCTTCGCCCTGTCGGCGTGTCGGCCTATGGCCCCCTGAGCGAGGCGGCGGGCTTCTGGTACGAGCAGCGCTCGGCGCCGGACCCCGAAGCCGTGGTGGTGAATCCGCAGTTCTCGCCGCTGTTGCGGATCTACGGGACAGGCCAACTCCAGTTGCGCCTCCGCTTGGCGGACGGCCAGGACGCCTTGGTCGATCAGATCTCGGCGGCGGACGGTCTGTTCGCCAACCCCATCTGGGATCAGGGCTCAAGGTCCCTGACCTACAGTCGCCTCCTCTGGAAGGAGGGGGTCTGGTCAACCTGGCGATGGGCGAATGGCGAGAAGGCGCAGCGGACAAGCGCCTCGGAGATCGACCGTCTCTACAGCATCCCCCTGGGGCTCGACGGCGGCGAGTTCGTGACCGTCGGTTATGGCGACGCCATGCGGCTGGTGGAAAAGACACCAGACGGCGGACAGGTCGACTATGGCCCGATGAACGTCGTGCTGAACCTCTATTGGTCCTCGGGCGTCTTCGTCGCGCCCGATAGAAAGACAGCCCTGGTCGGCTACCTTGATCGACAAACCGGACGCGCGGGGCTCTTGCGCGTTCACCGCGGCGGCGGCGTGGAACGGATCACCGCCGATGGCAGCCTGACGGGATGCACGGTCGACAAGACCTTCACCAAAGCCGCCTGCATCCTGCAGTCGCGGGAAAGGCCGCCCGTCCTGGTAAGGCTCGATCCGGCGACCGGCCAGATCACGCCCGTCGACCACCTCGCGCCCGATCTGGAGACGATCTCACCGTTGAAGAGCGCGGCGCGGGTCTGGACGACGCGCGACGGCTTCAAGGCTTCAGGCTTTGTTGTCTATCCGCGCGACTATCGTCCGGGCGTTCGCTATCCCACCATTCTCGTCACCCATGGCGGCGATGGCCTCGATCGCTTCGCCGACGCGGCTTTCCAGTGGCAGTATCCCGTCCAGGTCCTGGCCGAGCGCGGCTATCTGGTGGTGGCCGTCAATGATCCCTCGCGGCGCGAGAGCGAGGCGATGGACCAGGCCCACAAGCAATGGTCGGGCGCGAGCGGCCCCCTTGATAAGGCGCGGCTCAGAGACCTCCTCTGGCTAAGCTCCACCCACGCGTTCGAGGACGCGATCCAGTCCCTCGCCAAGGAGGGCCTGGTGGATCTTGGCCGCGTCGGGATCGCTGGTTATAGCCGCGGCTCCCAGGTCACCAACGTGACCATGACCCAGTCCAAGATCTTCAAGGCCGCGTCCAGCGGCGATGGCGGGTATCTCGAGCCCGCCGGCTACTTCTGGGTGGAGCCTTACAAGATCATCTTCGGCGGCTCGCCCTACGACCCCGCCGCCGCGCCGAACTATCAGCAACTTTCACCGACCTTCCGCGCCGCCCAGGCGGCGGGTCCGATCCTGCAGCAGGTCGCCGACAGTCGGGCGCCCTTCATCCAACTCCACGTGGCCTTGCGCGAGGCGGGCGTGCCCTCGGAGACCGTGGTCTATCCGGATGAGAGCCACATCTTCGCCAAGCCCAGCAATCGCGAACGCGCCATGGCGGAGAATGTCGCGTGGTTCGATTTCTGGCTGCGCGACATCACCCAGTCGGCGTTCATATCGCCAGAACAGGCGGAACGTTGGGGAGGTTTGAAGGCGATTTGGGAAGCAAAACGCGCCGCCGAAACCCGACAGCCAAAGTGAGGACAAACTAACCCCAACGGCGCTCCTCTCTCGGCCGGTCACGTCGATAAACTTGGTGACCGGCTCGCGCCAGTAGCTGCCGTTGGCGGATCTTCCCAAAGGCGACGTTCAGAGGTGCGAACCAAGCGACCCCAGCCTGTTCTAAAGATCGACTCAAATGCGCGCGGGACAACGGCTTGGATCTACGGGCGTGGTCCTGAAGAGAAGGGTTGGCGCCTCCTGCGCAAAAGCAGGTTCAACGAACAGCGCAAGCTCCCGGAATTCGACATCGTTGGCGCGACCGAAGAGCCGGGGGTTCTTCTGGTCTGTTCCCGACCAGAAGGCGCGGACAAGGCCATCATCCGCACCTTTGACGCGCGCAACAACGCATTCGGCTCGACGATCTGCCAGCGCGATGACGCGGAAATCACGGATGCTTTTATCGACAAGCGGCGCCGCTTTCTTGCAGGCGTCTACACTCAGGATCGGATCGCTTATGAGTTCGCTGATCCGTCGCTGTCGGCCCACTTCAAAGCGCTGAACACCTATTTCGGCAACCGCTCTAACGTGCGAATCCATGACGTAGACACGGCGCAACAGAGCTTCGTCCTTGCAGTGAGCGGGCCCACTGAACCGACGACCTTCCATCATTACGATCGGCGCTCCCGCAAGGTAACACCGCTGGGATCTTCGCAGCGGCGCCTTAGCGCTGACCGGCTAGCACCTATGCGCACGCTGGACGTAACGACTCGGGACGGCGCGCGGATCACCGCCTACCTCACCACCCCCTTGTCGTCAGCCGGCCCACCTCCGCTTGTCGTCCTCCCTCATGGCGGTCCGGAGGCACGAGATGTGTACGACTGGAACATCTGGGCTCAAGCGCTTGCTTCACAGGGGTGGGCGGTGCTTCAGCCTAATTTTCGCGGCTCTGGGGGTTACGGCAAGGCGTTCGCTGACTTGGGTCGCCGCCAGTGGGGCGGTCGCATGCAGGATGACGTCGAAGACGCTCTATCCCAGGTGCTCTCCCTGCGTCTGGCCGACCCTACTAAGGTTGCGATCTGCGGCCTCAGCTATGGTGGTTACGCCGCACTCGAAGGCGCGGTGCGGAATCCACAGCTCTACAAGGTCGTGGTTTCGATTGCGGGGGACGCCGACCTTATCCAGACTCTCCGCTCGTCACGTGAGGACGACGGAGCCGACTCTCGCGCCTACGAGTACTGGACGAGCTCCATTGGCGACCCCAAGCAGGACGAAGAGATGCTTCGAGCAGCTTCTCCCGCACTGCACGCGGAGCGTATGCAGGCACCAGTCCTCCTCATCCACGGCACTGAAGACGACGTTGTCGATCCCAAGCAGTCGAAGTTGATGGCGAAGGCGCTGGAGACCGCCGGCAAACGCTTTGAATACCTTGAGCTCAAGGGCGAAGGCCACACCGGTTGGTCAGATGACACGCTGAAGCTGGTGCTCAAGACCACCTGTGACTTCATTGCCAAGGCGTTGACCGCATAGCTTAGGTGGCCAAAGTACCCCCGTTATGTAACGGAAGCGTGACCGTTCTGAGCATGCCAGCCTATGGTCGATTGGCCGCCGACCTCTATGAGGTCGACATCACCCGTATTCACATTTCCACGGTAGAGTGCTTGCGCTCCAAGCCTGCGGCTCCAGACCTGCAGCAGCACATGATCCGGGTCGTCGGGCATGGTGTCGATAATCCGCGCCAAGCGGGCCTCGGCTTTGAAGAGATCCTTCTCCTTGCTGAACAAAACGACGGGATCGTTCCCGTCAGCTCCAACTGCAACCAGCCGGCTGCCGGGGGTGCGGATGAAGGAGCCCTTCCAAGCAAATCCAAGCCGTTTTCCGTAAGCGTCTTCCCATACGCGAATTCGCAGCAGCAAGCGGTTCTCGCTGGCCCATGAGATCTGCTCTACATCGTAATTGCCGATTGGCACGACCGTTGGCGGGATGCCGCGGCCTTCCATGGAAAGAACATAAAGGCGCGCTTCTCGCTTATCCCCCAGCTCGACGGCGTGCAGGACGGCCAAGCTCTTTCCGCTCGGGGACAAGCTTGCAGACTTGACTCCTTCAAGCATGAGAAGCTCATCGATGGTCGGCAGCGGCGGTGAACCTCCAGGCGCAGCTACGACCGACACAGGCCAAGCCAGTGCGGCGATGACGAGGCAGCGACGGGTCAACATTCCTGGGATCTCAATGCCTAAAGCTCGATAAAACTAGACCATTCTGGGTTGCCCCATCAATGGGCACAAGCTCCGCGTTCAGCCTGAGCATTGCCGCTCTGTGCCATCCGAAATCCTTCGGGTTTCACCAGCGCTGCGCCAACTACAGACGTTAGCACCCCTCCAGGAATCCGACGCTCGGTCACGAGCCATGGGGACTATCCTAGCCTTTTTAGCGCAGCAATTGGCACCCGCCCCTGCGCACCCGACTGCGGGGTGGAATCGCGCGTTGCCGCGGTTTGCACATCAGACGGTCAGCCCGAGTTCTTCCAGCGCGGGTCGTCTTACGCCAAGGCCTCGCCAGAATGATCCGACGCCGGTGGCCAGGGATCGACATGGGTCATCAGATTGAGCACGCGGTGCCCTTCCAGAACTCGGCGGCGGGCTTCGAGGGCGATGTCATGCCCCTGCGCGACGGTCATGAGAGCGTCGATGTCGAGATGCGCGTCCACCAGGATCATGTCGCCCATCCTGCGTCCTCGTAGGTCGTGGACGCCCATCACGCCAGGGGTGCCGAGTATCGTGGTCTCGATCTGCTTCATCTCCGTCTCGTCGGCCGAGCGGTCCATGAGATCGTGCAGGGCCTCCCACCCGAACTCCCAGCCCATCTTGGTGATCATGGCACCTACGACCAGCGCGGCGATGGGGTCAAGAAGCGGGAAGCCGAGCAGGTTGCCGATGATTCCCACCCCGACCACGAGCGACGAGGCCGCGTCGGAGCGCGCATGCCAGGCGTTGGCGACCAGCATGCTCGACTTCACGCGCCTGGCCGCCGCCAGCATGTAGCGGAAGAGCGTCTCCTTCGCGATCAGCGCGGCCAAGGCGATCCAGAGCGCGACCATGTGGACCCTGGCGATCGTCTCGGGATGCTCAAGCTTGAGCACGGCGGACCAGATCATTCCCAGACCCACGGCCAGCAGGATCAACCCCAGCGCTAGAGACGCCGCAGTTTCGAAACGATGATGCCCATAGGGGTGGTCGGCGTCGGCGTCCTTCTTCGAGTGGGCGCTGACGAACAGGACAATAAAGTCCGCGACCAGGTCGGACAGCGAATGGATGCCATCGGCGATCAGGCCTTGTGACTTAGAAAGCAGTCCTACGGCGATCTGCAGGCTGGTGAGCACAAGGTTCACGACGACACTGACCAGGGTCGAACGCTTTGCCGCCGCCGCCCGCGCCTCCAGGGTGCTCGCGTCGTCTTCGCCGGCCTCTAGAGCGAGCATTTCTCTCACGAAGCTCTCCCTCGCTGACTGTATGGCGCGCGATGTCGCACACCTAACCTGGACCGGTTCGCGTTCAAAGACGCGGCGAGGGTTCATCCCCGCGATGCAAGGCAGGCCCGCGCGTTACAGAACGCGCCCCGCGCGAGCCCGCGCGCCCGGCTACCGGGTCTTGAGCTTGGCCAGCGCGGCCTCGTACTTGGCCTGGTGATCGGCCTCGTCTTCCGCGATCTGGCGGAACATCGCGGCGACCTTCGTATCCCCGGCCTTGTCAGCGGCCCGGGCGAAATCGACATACATGGTCGTGGTCTCGTAGGTTTCACCGGCGATGGCGTCGGCCAGATTGGCCTCGTCGCTGCCAGCCAGTTTAAGGGCGTTGGCCTCGCGGGCGAAATGCTCGTCGCCTTCGACCTTCGCCGCCTGCTCGAAGAGCTTGGCCAGGTCTTGGCGGCCATGAGCGCGGGCGACCTCGGCATAGGCTTGGTATTTCAGATGGGCGAAGGCCTCGCCATGCATGGCGGCCTGCAGATTCGCTCGGGTTTCCGGATTCAGGGCGTCGGCCGCGACGGCGGGGGTCCCCGCAAGGACCAGCGCTGAAAGGCCGGCGGCCAGGGAAAGCTTGACGTTCATGGGACGTCTCCAGATCACCGCCGTTCGCGGCTCGGAGACCTTGACTTTCAAGCCTGACCCAAACCTGACCGACACACGGCTTCGGCGTCAGGTTTGGGTCAGGGCGCGCCTCTATCACCGTTATCACCGGGCTCCGGCCCCAACGGGAACAAGAGGTACAACATGCGCAAGCTGACAATTTCCGCGCTCCTGGCCATGGGTCTTCTGGCGGTCGCCGGCCAGGCCGCCGCCAGTCCGACCTGCACCAAGGAGCCCCAGAGCAAGTGGCTGCCAGAGGCCCAGATGAGAGCCAAGATCGCCAAGATGGGCTACACCGTGAAGGTGTTTCAGATCAGTGGCAGCTGCTACGAGATCTATGGTCGCGCCAAGGACGGCAAGAAGGCGGAAGTCTATTTCAACCCGGTCACCGGCGAGATCGTTCGCAACAACGAGGACGACTAGGCCGATGACGTCGCGCCCTACAGCAGACGCCACGCCGCGCCTTGACCGGAGCGCGCCCCCCGAGGCCCAGCGCGTCAAGGTCTGGGACCCGCTGGTGAGAGTGTTCCACTGGACTCTCGCCTTGGGCTGCATCACCAACCTCACCGTCCTGCGTGACGCCGAAGCCCCCCATCGGTACGTAGGCTATGCGGTGGCGACGGCCCTGGTGGTTCGTCTCCTGTGGGGCGTGATCGGCACGCCCCATGCTCGCTTCGCAGATTTCGTTACGACCCCGCGCCGCCTCCTTGGCTACCTGAAGGCCCTCCTGCGCGGGCGCGAGCCCCGATACATCGGACACAACCCCGCCGGCGCCGTCATGATGCTGGCCTTGATGGGGCTCGGCGCGACCTGCGCGGCGACCGGCTGGATGATGGGGCTGGACGCCTTCTGGGGCGATCGCAGGGTGGAGGCTATCCACGAGGTCGCGGCGAACCTGATCCTGGTCATGGCGGTCGTGCATGTGCTCGCGGCCCTTGTCGAAAGTTGGCGACACCGCGAAAACTTGGTCGGGGCGATGATCACCGGTTTGAAGCGCGCGCCCAGCGGAGATGACGTCGATCATGCGGCTCTTACTCATCGAGGATAATCCGCGCCTTGGCGAAGCGATCGTAGCGGGTTTGAGCCGCGATGGCTTCGCCATCGACTGGAGCCGGTCGATTGAAGAAGCCGACGAGGCGCTCGACCTGACGGACTATGATCTGTTGCTGCTGGACCTTGGCCTGCCGGACGGCGATGGCCTGGATCTGGTGCGCCGGCTCCGGCGGGATCGCGATCCCACGCCCATCCTTGTCCTGACTGCCCGTGGAGAACTTGGGGACCGGGTCAAAGGGCTCGACCTCGGGGCCGACGACTATCTGGTCAAACCGTTCGAACTCTCGGAAGTGGCCGCGCGTTGCCGGGCTTTGATGCGTCGCCCAGGGGCTTGCCTTGGTGCGACCCTTTCTGCGGGCAACCTCAGCTTGGACACCAGCACCCGCACAGTTCGCGTCAACGGTTCGATGGTGGCGCTTCAGAGGCGCGAAACCACCCTGCTCGAGCAGTTGCTGCGCAGGGTCGGGCAGGTCGTGACCAAGCCCTCCCTTGAGGACCAGATCTACGCGATGGATGCCGAGGTTACGCCCAACGCCTTGGAAGCAGTCGTATCCCGCCTGCGACGACGACTGACGGCGGCGGGAGCCGACGCTACCTTGAAGACCGTGCATGGCGTGGGCTACGCGCTGCTGGAGCCACGCGTATCGGGTGGAGCCAATGGCTAGACCAGCGCGAACGGGAGCGGCTTCCTCGACCCTGTTCTCCCAACTCGCGGTGCGCCTGGGCCTGCTCGCGATCTCCTTCGGCGTCTTGAACGCCCTTATCGTCATCGCAAGCTACGCGCTCGATCAGCAGGAGATGGCCGGGGACTTCATCGGCGGCCAGGCCATCCGGCTTGAACGGGTCTGGCGTGAAGGCAGGGGCGACGCGATACCCGCCCCGATGGGCGTCACCCGTTGGGGCTATACCCTGTTGGACCCTCAGGGGCACGTGCTCATGTCCAGCGCGATCGGGGCGCCGCGGTCGGTCGCGCCGGACCTGATCGAGGAGACACGTCGCACCTGGACGGGCGGCCATCTACGGATCAGCGGCGCCCGTCGGCTCGAACATGGCGGGTGGGCGGTGCTCTGGGCCGAGGCCAGCGGCTTTTCGGTTTACCTGCCAGCGATTGGCGGCGAACTCCTCGACCATGTCGCCCTCCCGTTCATACCCCTGACGGGCCTGCTGCTGGCCTTCAACATCATCGTGGTTCGACGGCTGCTGACGCCGCTTCGCCAGGCAGCAGCGGAGGCCGACAGGTTAGACGCTAAGAGCGAGGCCCTGAGGCTGACCGAACCTGAGGGGCCAAAGGAGGTGGCCGCGCTTGTCGCCGCCGTGAATGGCGCTCTGGAGCGTCTGCGCCAGGCCCTTGGGTTGCTAAAGGCCTTCACGGCGGACGCTGCTCATGAACTGCGAACCCCGCTCGCGGTGCTCAAGCTGCGTGTCGGCCAACTGCCCGACAACCCCGTCAAGGAAGAGATTCGCGCGGATCTCAACACCATGACGCGACTGATCAACCAGATGCTCGACCTTTCTCAGGCCGACGCCTTGCAGATGGAGGGCGCGGAAATCCTGAACCTCTCCGACATCGCCACCCAGGTGATCGCCCAGACCGCGCCGCTGGCGTTCTCGGAAGATGTTGACCTTCGCCTCGTTGATCGCTCACCCGCACCCATCCGCGGTCACGCCGACGCCATCGGCCGCGCCCTGCGAAACCTCATTGAGAACGCCGTCAGGCACGGGCGCGGCGCCGGCCCGGTCGATATCACCGTTGGCCCCGGCCCGCTCATCTGCGTGCGCGACCATGGTCCTGGGCTGGCAGGCGCCGACCTTGAGTTCCTATTCCAACGCTTCTGGCGTTCGCGTCGAGATCAAGGTGAGGGCGCGGGCCTGGGCCTTGGGATCGTCAAGAGCATTGTCGAGGCCCATGGCGGATCGGTGAGCGCTCGGGACGCCGAAGGCGGTGGCGCGGAGTTCATCCTGGCATTCCCCGACGCCTCCACATTCCCCTGAGTCAACTTCCCCATCGCTGGGAACCGCGCCGCTCGCTCTCCAGGCTTCCAGGAAACGGACCTTCCCAACGTCAGCGATGAGTCAAACCCCGCCATTCGATAGATCGCTACCGACCTCCTCTCGTAGAAGCTTACCGCTCGCCAATCTGCGCGCCAGCACCTCCAGGAACCGGGCATAGCGTTCCCGCCCAAGGTCACCTGAAGCCTGGTCTTCGGTAGCCAAAGCCGGCGAGTTCCTGAGCCAGGTCCGCACGAACAGCGCCACCGCCTCGTTGGCGATTGTCAGATCCCGCTCCAGCCGCTCGATCTGACGGCTCATCCGGTCCAGCCGCCGCGTGACCGCCGCCTCCCCGGCCTCGGCGCCATCGGCTGACAGATAGGACGCCACCGCCGCCCGCACGATTTCCGATTTCGACCGCCGCAGCCGCCGCGCGGCCTCGTCGAGCTCACGCACGAGATCGCCGGGCAGGAACACCTTGGCCTGGACCTTCGCGCCCGCCGTCACAGCGCGATCCCGTCGTCGGGATCCAGCGAGGCCCGCCGGGCCGCCGCCCGAAATCGCCGCTGAAGATCGGCGGCCTGCAGGATGTCCTCGTCCTCGACCATATCGCCCCCGATCAACGGCTCCGGAGGCGTCGCCGGGCGCTGGGGCTCCAGGTTCAGCTCCGGCGCGATCTGGTGACCGCCGTCATCCGCCTGACCGGCGCGCGGTCCGCCGTCGGCGCTCACCGCCAGCACGGTCGTCCAACCACCCGCCTCCGTCCGGTCCGGCAACCTGCTTACCTTGGGCGGAGGTCCGACCCGGCCGACCAGCGCGTGGTCCAGGAAGTATCGCACCTTGAGGCCCCGGATCGGCGGCGCGCCCGAGACCAGGACCAGGGCCTCGTTCTGCGGTAGCTGCATGACCTCGCCGGGCGTGAGCAGCGGCCGCGCCGTCTCCTGACGGCTGACCATCAGGTGGCCGAGCCACGGCGACAGCCGATGCCCGGCATAGTTCTTCATCGCCCGCATCTCGGTGGCGGTCCCCAGACTGTCGCTGATCCGGCGCGCCGTCCGCTCGTCGTTGGTCGCGAAGGCGACGCGGACGTGGCAGTTGTCAAGGATGGAATTGTTGGGTCCGTAGGCGCGTTCGATCTGGTTCAGACTCTGCGCGATCAGAAAGGCCCGGACGCGGTATCCCGCCATGAAGGCCAAGGCCTGCTCGAAGAAGTCCAGGCGTCCGAGCGCCGGAAACTCGTCCAGCATCAGCAGCAGCCTGCGCCGTGAATGCGCCGCTTCCAGGCCCTCGGTCAGCCGCCGGCCGATCTGGTTGAGGATCAGTCGGATCAGGGGCTTGGTGCGGCTGATGTCCGAAGGCGGCACCACCAGATAGAGGCTGACCGGCCGGTCGGCGTCCACCAGGTCGGCGATACGCCAGTCACAGCGGGCGGTCACGGCCGAGACGACGGGATCGCGATAAAGACCCAGGAAACTCATCGCGGTGGACAGCACCCCTGAGCGCTCGTTGTCCGACTTGTTCAGCAGCTCCCGCGCCGCGCTGGCCACGACCGGGTGGACCGCGTCGCCCAGATGACGGGTGCGCATCATCGCCTGCAGGGTGGCCTCGATCGACCGTTTCGGATCGGCCAGGAAGTTGGCGACACCGGCCAGGGTCTTGTCCGGCTCGGCATAAAGAACGTGGAGGATCACCCCGACCAGCAGGCTGTGGCTGGTCTTCTCCCAGTGGTTCCGCCGCTCCAGCGCCCCCTCCGGGTCAACCAGGATGTCGGCGATGTTCTGCACGTCGCGCACCTCGGTCGGGCCGCGCCGCACTTCCAGCAGTGGGTTGTAGGCGCTGCTGGTCGGGTCGGTTGGATCGAACCGCAGGGCATGGCCGATCCTGGCCCGGCAGGCGGCCGTCAACTGCCAGTTCTCCCCTTTGATATCGTGGATCACCGCCGAGCCCGGCCAAGTCAGCAAGGTCGGCACAACCAGACCGACACCCTTGCCTGAGCGGGTCGGCGCAAAGCACAGGACGTGCTCGGGACCGTCGTGCCGGAGATAATGCTGACCGAACCGGCCCAGCACGACGCCGCCGTCGCCGAGCAGGCCGGCGGCGCGGACCTCCGCCTCCTCGGCCCAGCGCGCCGAGCCGTAGGTCGTCACCCTGCGCGCCTCCCGGGCGCGCCAGACCGACAGAGCGATGGCCACGGCGAAAGCGACCAGGGCCCCGCCAGCGGCGATGAACGCGCCGCGGACGAACACCGACGGCGCATAGGCGTCGTAGACGAACCACCAGACGAAGAACGCCGGCGGCGGATAGATCGGCCAGTCGCCGAGCCAGAACCATGGTGGCCCCAGGCGCGCCTGATAGGCCAGCTGCCAGGCCGTCCACTGGGTCGCGGCCCAGACGCCGGCCAGGGCTAGCAGGCCGACGACCAGAATCTGACCCCAAAGGATCTTCGTGCCGCTCATGATTGGGTCGGGCTCCTCATCGTCCCAGCCCCCGCTTGCGTCCCAAGGTCCAGTCGACGCCGCCGCCCGGCGTCAGCACGCCGCGCACCGGCTGGCCGAGATGCTGGTCCAGCCCCCGGGTCCACGGGACCAGCTGGAAGCCCAAGCCGTCCTCGATCATGGCAAAGCGCCCCGAAACCAGGTCCAGACGGCGGCGATAAACGCCCTCGACCCGATCGCCGGTCCCGCCCTCGATCCGCGCCGCCCCCGTTTCGGCCCTGAGGTTGTCGGAGACGCGCGCCAGCTCGCGCGCCCGCAGCGTGGCGATAAGGTCCTTGGAGAGCACCGTGCGGCCGGCCCCCATGCGCGCCAGCCCCATCGCTTCGAGTCTGGCCCGGCGCTTGCCCAGGGCCACGCGGACCTCCTGCCCGAAGCCCGAGGCGGCGAGATCCTGTGGCTCGCGGGCGACCATCTGCCGATCGAGCCAGGTCGCGCCCTGGGCGCCGACCTGAGCATCGAGGCCAAGGTCCGACCGGTGCACGAGTTCGGCCCTCGGCCTGGCGCCTTCGACCAGACGGGTCCGCACTTCGACGAGCCCACCGATCGGGGTGTCGCCGGTCTCGGCCAAGTCCTGGAACCGGACGTGATGCAGCCGACCGTCGACGCCGTCGACGATCGCGTAGGCCTGGCCGTTCAACTCGTCGTGCAGCCCGCGCTCGACCAGACGCCCGAACACCGGCCAGGCCGGCGCACCGCCGTCTAGGGCGATGGCGGTCGGGTCGCGGCCGGGCCCCATGACCCGGTGCAGGGTCTTGATGATGTCACCTCTTTCGGCCAGGGCGCGCAACCTGGCTTCGAGATCGGGCGCCAGCGTCCACCGCCCCGGCCCATCCGCCTGGACCAGCCCCAGACGCTCAAGCACTTGAGCGCGCCCCACCAGACGCCTGTGATGGTTCTGGTGATGGCCTTGGCCGCGCAGATCGACATGCCCGTCGGGTCCCTCCGCCCGCTCGCGTAGGGCGCGGTCCAGGCTGGTCCAACGATGGGCGGCGACCTCTCGGTCCAGACCAGCCTCGATCTCCTTCTGGCTGCGGGGCCCCAGTTCCAAGGACACCAGCTGCTCGGCCCGCGCCCGCAGGCCACGGGCGATGTAATCGCGGTCGATGACCAGATCGCCCCCGTCGTCGGCGGCGCCGCGCACCAGGACGTGGACGTGGGGGTTGTCGGTGTTCCAGTGGTCGACCGCCACCCAGTCCAGGCGCGTTCCGAGGTCGCGCTCGGCCTGGGCCATCAGATCCCGGGTCGTGGCCCGCACGTCGGCGAGCTGGCCCGCGTCCTCCGGCGAGACGATGAAGCGGAAGTGGTGGCGGTCATCCTCGCAGCGGCCAGCGAAGGCGTCCGGGTCGGCGGCTCCGTCGCGGTCGAACATCTCGCCGAGCGCGCCGTCACGAGAGACCCCCTCGCGCCGCAGGTAGCGAAGGTGTGTCGCCAACGGCGCGGCGCGATAGCGCGCCCCGCGATGCTGGACGATGCGGGCCTTGATGACGACCTTGCGCCCGCTCGATGGGCCGCCCATCAAGGCGGCGCGCCCTCGCCCCAAACGCCCCCGCCCGCTTCGACCGCCAAGATCCAGCGCGCCCTGGCCCGACCGGCGCGCCGCGCGCAGCACCTCGCCGACGAAGCCACGCTCCTTGCCGCCACGGTCGCCGATGCGGCCAAGCCGGGGCCGAAAGTCGTCCTCGCCGCTCAAAGGCCCCTCCAGCGCGAAAGGTCCCGGTCAAGTCGTTGTCGCCGCTGCGTATTTCGTCCGGCGCGGGACCCGCCCGCTCCGCGAGGTCCCGGAAATTCTCCAGCACCACCAATGACATGGGCCTGAAAGGTCCCTGTCCTTTTATCTTGCCGTCGTCCCCTGCCCGACGTTCCGGCATCCCCGCCCCACTCCTGGCGATTCATCGCCGCGGCTCCGCTCGCCGAACAACGAACACAGAAGGCGCCCGCGACGTCGACACGTCCGCCATCGCCTCATCGGGCGCCTGGCCCGGAAACAGCGGCGACCACCGCCAGGCGGACGGGGTATGACGACCGGTCCCGCCGATCCCCGCGACCTCGCCCGAGACGCGCGCGACGTAGCGCGCCGTCTCCGCCGGCAACCGCGCGGTTCCCGCCAGATAGCGCTCGTAGCGCCCCGGCCCCGCGTTGTAGGCCGCCAGAAAGCCGCCGGCCCCATAGGCGTCGCGCAGACGCCGCAGATAGGCCGCGCCCGCCAGCACGTTGTCGCGTGGCGCGAAGGGATCATCGCCCAGGCTCAGTTCGGCGCGCATCTGCCCCCAGGTGGCGGGCATCAGCTGCATCAGGCCCATGGCCCCCTTGGGCGACACCGCGTCCAGACGCCCGTCGCTCTCGGCCCGGACCACCGCCCGGATCAGGGCTGGCGGGAGACCAAAGCGCCGCGCCGCCTCCTCGATCGCCGCCTCGACCCCGCCGCTGTCCGCAGGCCTGCACCAGGCCGGACTGGCGGCGGCCGCGATGCTGACCGCCGTCAGCCGAAGGAGAAGAAGACGCGTCACGGACGCGCGCTGCGCGCGCGGCGCCTCTGTCGGCGCCCGGCAAATCCGGAGCGTGCGCCCGGGCTCGCGATCGTCAAGGGAAGCGCGAAGATCGCGCCGGCCGGACGGCCGCCCTGGACGACCGCTCCGCGCGGACGCCGACGCGGTCTTGGCCGGGACGAGGAAAGGCGCGGCAGACCGACCGAACAAGGAAAGGCGATGTTGCGTGACGGGCGGGACCATCTCAGCGCTCCGTTGCCGTCCAGAGCGGCGTGGCGCGTCCGATCACGCGCGCGATGGACACCGGTCCGAAGTAACGACCGTCCAGGCTGGCGGGGGCGTCGGCGTTCAGCAGGAAGATCTCGCCAGCCGCGAGGCGACGGCAGCCTTCGTACGGCCGAAGCGGGCGTCCCAGACGGTCTTGCCGCCGCGCCACGGCGACGAACCGCCCGTCGATCGTGACGCGTCCCGCGCGGCCGCAAACCCTTTGTCCTTCGGTCGCCGCCAACACCTTGAGAAGCGGGACGTTGGCGGGCAGATAGCCGCGCCGAGCCATCCAGTTCGCCAGAGAAGGCGGGGGCTGGAAGACGACAAGATCGCCAATCCTGGGCGGCCGCTGATCGACGCCATAAAGGCCGATCGGCGCGCTGGCGGTCGTATTGAGGAGCAGACGAGGCGCCGGCCGCGCCAACCATGGGCCGATCAGCAGCAGGGCCGCGACACCCGCCAGGCCCAGCACGCGCAGACGGGCGGCGTTCATGCGCCCAGCCTCCGACGCAGGAGCCAGGCGCGATGGCGCGCGCGCGAGTAAGCGCGCGGCGCCAATCCCGCCAGGACGCGGGCGTGCACGTGCCGCCAGTAGTCCGGCGCGGCGTCCGCCGCCTGCACGCCCAGCGCTTCGACGCCGTCGATGGCGCCGAGCACGATCTGCACCTTGGCCCAACCGGCGATATCCAGCAGCAGTTCGCCGCCCGGCGCGACGAAGGGCGCGGTGGTGAACGCCGCACCCGGCGCGACGGCGCGCAGGACGCTGATGCGCGACTCCACCGTGCCGTAGTCGCCGGACCGCCAGCGGACGAAGGCGAAGACCGCGCCTGGCGCGAAACCGACGATGCGGCGGCGACGATCGATCAGCCGCTCGCCCGAGGCGCGACCAAAGCGGATCCACCGCTCGATCTGGCCTTCCAGCCACAAGAGCTCGACCTGGGTGTCGGCGGGGCCGATCATCGGCCGCCGCCCGACTTCGCGTAGGCCGGCGACACGGCGGCGTGGCGCTTGGCCGGCCGCACGACGTCGGCGGTGACCTCACTGGTCGAGGTGCGCGCGCCCCGCGCCGTCCAGGCCTCCAGGTCGGCCAGGGTGTAGATCACCCGCCCGCCGATCTTGCGGTAGGTCGGCCCGGTCCCGTAGGTCCGGTGTTTCTCCAGGGTGCGCGTCGAGAGGCTCAAAAAGCGCGCGGCTTCAGGCGTGGTCAGATGCCGTGGCGGCATGACCGATGTCGGCTGCGACATGTGTGTGTTCCGGATGCTGCCGGCGCGGCCTGGCGTGGCCCCGTCGTGACCCGGTCACCCTGGCGAGCCGGCGGCGGCCCCAGGGATGGCGAAGACCGGGGGTGCGCCCTTCGCCACCCCCGGGCGGCTGCTAGAGACCTAGCCGGAGAAGCTTGAGATAGCCGCCGCGCATGAGGGCCTTGCCGGTCCGCACCAGGCGGATGGTCACGTCCCTGACCGAGGCGGTGCGCCAGTCCTCCCGCTCCAGCGCCTCGCCGCCGAAGACCGTCCTGGCGATGTCGCGATAGCTGTCGTGGCGCAGAGACCCGTCGAGGGCCACCAGGCTGCGGGCCAGGCGCGTGCGCTGGGCGCGCGTCAGGCGCGAGCGTGGCTGCGCCCGCCCCGCCGCCAAGCGCTGCAGGGCCTCTACGGCGCGCACCCTAAGGCCGAAGTCCTGGTCGAAGCCAAGCACGACCAGCAGCGGGCCATCCGCTCGAGCCTCGCCGCGAAGCAGCAGTTGCAGGCCCGCCGCCAACCGCATGTGCAGCCCGTCCTCGCCGCGCCGCGGACGCCCCAGAGCCGGCGGCGGACGCGCGGGACGCCCCTGCCCCGCCAAGTCGGCGATCATCGGGACGACGAGGCCTGGCGCGACATCCTCCCGCCAGAACACCTCGGCCCGCGGCGCTGGCAGCGCTGGATCAACCGGAAACCGCAGGCCCCAGCGGTCATCCAGGCGCGCCTCCCCCGCCCCGCCCGAGGTCCAGTCGCGCGCGAACTCGGCGCGGTAGTCGGGATTGCGGCGCAGGAACTCCCAGGCAAAGCCCGGTACGGTCAGCCGCGTGAGCGACGGCCAGCCGCCCTCGCCTCCGCCGCCCGGCGGCCCATCCGGTTCCGATCGGGCGTGCGGCGCGGCCATGAGGGCATGGCGCCAGAGGCACCAGGCCAAGCCATAGCGAAACCATGGGAATTAACCCTGCCAGCCCCGGTTGCGGCGCCGTTCGTCACCTTACGGATGAATTTCCGCCGGTCCTTTGTCGATCGACCGCGCGCTTCAGGCCAAAAGCCCGCGCACTCCAGCGCAGCTAGACGTCAGCCTCAAGATTTCCGGCTAAGCGCCAAGGCGAACAACTTGTCCGCCCACTCGATGTCTTCATCGCTCAAACCCGCGAGGCGATCGAGAACGCGCGGAAGCGGATCATTCCGACGAGCCTTCGCCGCGAATTCCCCCGCTCCAAAGAAATCACGGACATCGACTTCGAGGACTTCGGCGAAACTCTCCAGCGTGTCGAAGCTGGGAGCAGCTTGCCCGCGCTCGATACGTCCGATCGTTTCCAACGCCTTGCCGACACGATCAGCGAGTTCGGCCTGCGTGAGGCCGGCGCGCTCACGGTGGTGTCGAACCATCGCTCCTACTTGCCGGCGCAACGTCGACATCAACCCGCTCACTCCAGACTCCGAGAGCAGGAATGTCCGGCAGCGTCACAAGCGGTCTAAGGACACATTAATGCACATTTGCACCAAATATGACTTTTAATGACACATAGAATGAAGGATTCTGTGGGGCAATCCTAGGTTGGGATCATCATCGTGGACGGTTCTGCCCCGCCCGCCGCGTCCTCCGCGGCCCTCATCGCATCCCTCGACACGCTCTTTCGGCGTTACGACCGCTGGCTGCGCGGCGCGCTCCGTCGGCGCTACGGCCGCGAGCTGGCCGACGAGGTCGCGCAGGAAACCTATCTGCGCGCCGCGCCCTACGACGTCGCCGGCGAAGTGCGTCACCCGAAGGCTTTCCTGATGCGGATCGCGGACAATCTGGCGCGCGACCGACTGCGCCGCCAGCGCCTGGAGACCGAGGTGAACGGCGATCCCGCCGCCGTGCCGTCCGAGCCCCTGTCGCCGTCCCAGGACCAGATGCTCACCCTCAAACAGATCGTGCTGGCCCTACCGCCGGAGTTGCGCGATGTTTTTCTCCTGAACCATATCCAGGGTCTGACCTATCAGGAGATCGCGACGTTGCGGAACATCCCCGTGACGACCGTCCACCACCGGATGCGCCAGGCCCTGGCGCGGACGGCGGCGGCCATGCGCGACTAAGGCGGAAGCTCGTGATGATCGAAGATCGACAAGGCGCGCGCCAGGTCGACCGCGAGGCGGCCGACTGGTTCTCGCGCCTCAGCCAGACCCGCATCGAAAACGAGGATCTAGCCGCCTTCGCCGAGTGGCGCCGCGATCCGCTGAATCTCGCCGCCTACAACCGGATCGAAGACATCAGCCGCGCCGTCCGCGGCCTGGCGGACGATCCCGAGATCCAGGCCGCGGCGCGCGAGGCCCGCGCTCGCCCGCCCGAACGCCGCGACCGGCGGGCCGTCTTGCGCCTTAGCCCCAAGGCCTGGGGCCCGACGCTCGGCCTGGCCGGCGTCGTCGCCGCGTCGCTGATCGGCTGGCTGATCGTCACGGCCCCCACCTATTCCACGGCCGTCGGCGAGCAGGTCAGCGCGCGGCTCGAGGACGGCTCGCGCGTCCAACTCAACACCGATACGCGGCTGCGCGTGCGCTTCACCGGCGGCGTCCGCCGTGTCGAGCTGCTGCGCGGCCAGGCCTTTTTCGAGGTGGCGCACGACACCGCCCGACCGTTCATCGTCGTGGCCGGCTCGACCGAGGTACGCGCCGTCGGCACCCGGTTCGACGTGCGCCGGGACCCCGGCGAGGTGCGCGTCACGCTCGCCGAAGGCAGGGTGGCGGTCCACGATCGCGCCAGCGGCGGCCGGGACTGGACCCTGACGCCCGGCCAGTCGCTCGACCTTGGCGTTCGCGCCAAACTCACGGGCCCCACCGCCGTCGACGTGCCGGCGACCACCGCCTGGACGACGGGGCGCCTGGCCTTCCACGACGTGACGCTGGCCGACGCCGTGACCGAGATCAACCGCTATACGCGCGACAAGATCGTCCTGGGCGCCGGGGTCCCGGCGGACCGCAAGGTCAGCGGCGTGTTCCCGACCGGCGACACCGGCGACTTCCTCGCCGCGGTCACCACGCTCTACGGCCTGAAGACCACCGTCCGTCCCGGCGGCGGGCTTGAGCTGAGCGCCAGCCGCGAGCCCGCCGCCTGACGTCATAATTTTTTCACGAGGTCGCTACCAAGGGATGCCGCCCCCCGCGTCTCACCCCCAAAACCACGACGGTTCCAGCGCTTCCTTCGAAGCGCCCGTCGTCACCGGGGGAAGCTTCATGGGACGCGTTGCAAACCTATTTGGGGGATCGTCGATCCTGGCCCTGGTCGGGGCCGCGGCGTTGGCCGTCGCGCCGATGACGCCGGCCCGAGCCGCCGAGCCGCCGGCGCCCGTGACCGTGCAGGCCGGGCCCCTGGACCGCTCGCTGATGACGCTGGCGGCGCAGACCAAGGTCCGCATCCTGTTCGAGAACGCGCTGGTGGCCGGCAAGACCGCGCCGCCCATCCGGGGCGTCTACACCGCGCGCCAAGCGCTCGAACAGATGCTGACCGGCAGCGGCATCGAGATCATCGAAGCCAAACCCGGCGTCCTGGTCCTGCGCCCGCGCCGTGTTGCGATCTCGACCACCGAGAACATTCCCGACGCCCTGTCCGGCGCGCGCCTCGCAATGGATCACGCCTCGCCGAACACGACGGCCGCCGCGATCGCCGATCCCGAGCCGGTCGTGGTCTCGGAGATCGTGGTCGGCAGCAACATCCGCGGCGCGGGTCACGGCGCCTCACCGGTGCTGATCATCGACCGCGCCGACATCGATCGCGCCGGGTATAGCAGCGTCGCCGAAGCGCTGTCGGCCCTGCCGCAGGCTTTCGGCGGCGTCGCCAGCGAGGACGCGTCAACCACCGGCGCCGATCCCACCGGGACGAACGTTTCCGAAGCCACCGGCGTCAACCTGCGCGGCCTCGGCGCCGACGCCACCCTGGTGCTGGTCAACGGCCGCCGGCTGGCGGGCGCCGGGTCGAAGGGCGACTTCGCCGACGTCTCGTCGATCCCGCTGGTGGCGGTCGAACGGATCGAAGTCCTGCTGGACGGCGCCTCGGCGCTCTATGGTTCGGACGCGGTCGGCGGCGTCGTGAACATCGTGCTGCGCACCCGCTTCCAGGGTCTGGAGACGCGCGCCTCGAGCGACCTTGCCACCCAGGGCGGCTATCGCCGCGACCAGTTCGCCCAGGCGGCCGGCCACGCCTGGGCCTCGGGCGACGCAATGATCGCCTACGAGTATCAGGGGCATTCGGCGCTTCGGGGGAGCGATCGCGACTTCACCGGCGACGCCGACTTGCGGGGCCTCGGCGGCAGCGACCGACGGCTGTTCTATAGCCGTCCCGGCAACGTCCTGAGCGCCAGCCTCATCCCCGCCTTCGCCATCCCGGCCGGCCAGACGGGCGCGGCGCTGAAGCCCGGCGACTTCATCGCCGGCCAGACCAACTTGGAAAATCAGCGCGCCTATTACGACGTGCTCGGCCGCCAGCGTCGTCACAGCCTCTACGCCGTGTGGCGCCAGGACGTCGGCAAGATCCTGTCGCTGTCGGCCGACGCGCGCTACAGCCAGCGCAAGTTCCACGAGCGCGGCTCGGCCTCGCTGGCGACCATCAATATCAGCCGCAACAATCCCTGGTTCGTCTCGCCGACCAACGCGGCGAGCGACGCGATCGCCTACTCGTTCGGTTCCGAGCTCGGCCCCAAGATCACCGACGGTCTGGCCGAGAGCCTGGCCTTCAGTCTCGGTGGCGACGTCAAGCTGCCGGCCGGTTGGCGCATGGACGTCTATGGCGCCTACGCCCAGGAGCGGGCCGAGACGCGCCTGAGCAACGCGGTCAACGCGGCCTATCTCAACGAGGCGGTCGGCGCGACCGCGGACGACCCCAAGACCGCGTTCAGCACGGCCGCCAACGGCTTCTTCAACCCCTATCTGGGGGCCGGCTCCAACCCGCGGTCGATCCTCGATTTCATCGACTCCGGCTACGAGCACCGCAAGACCCGCGGAGAGACGATGTCGCTCAACGCCAAGGCCGACGGCGCGCTGCTGGACCTCCCGGGCGGTCCCCTGCGGATGGCGCTCGGCGGCCAACTGCGACGCGAGACGCTGAAGACCGGCGGCGAAAGCTTCCTGAGCGCGGCGACCGCCACGCCCATCACCCGCCGCGATGTCACGCGCGATATCGAGAGCGTCTTCGCCGAACTGAACGTACCGATCTTCGGCCCGGGCAACGCCCGCCCCGGACTGCAACGCCTGGAGCTCAGCCTGGCCGGCCGCTACGAACACTACGAGGGCGTCGGCTCCAGCAGCGATCCCAAGGTCGGCGTCGTCTGGACCCCGACCTCGCAGGCGACCTTCAAGGCCAGCTATGGGACCTCGTTCCGGGCCCCCTCGCTCCCGGAGCTGAACGATCCCTATGTCATCGCGCCGACCATGCTGCCTGGGCCAGGCGGCGGCAACCTGCTGACCCTGATCCTGATCGGCGGCAATCCCGATCTCAAGCCGGAGACGGCCACGTCCTGGACAGCGGGCGTCGACCTTACCCCCGCGCGCTGGCCCGGCCTCAAGCTCAACGCCACCCTGTTCGAGACGCGGTTCAAGGACCGGATCGGCCAGCCGGCGATCGACAACCTGCTCACCGTGCTGTCCACGCCGGAGTTGTCCAGCTTCCGGACCTTCGTCTCCCCCAACAGCAACGCCGCCGACCGGGCGCGGGTCCAGGCCCTGCTCGACGACCCGGCCACGCTCTTCGCCGGCCTGTTCGATGTCACCGCCTATCGCGCGATCGCCGACGCGCGCAACGTCAACACCGGCCAGGTCCGGGTTCAGGGCCTGGACCTCACCGGCGGCTACCAGACCCGGCTGGCCGGCGCGCCCTTCAGCGTGCAGGGCAATCTCTCCTGGCTGCTGGCCTATGATCGCAAGGTCACGCCCACCTCGCGGTCCGTCGCCCTGGCCGGCATGGCCGGCTACCCCGCCGACCTGCGGGCTCGGCTCTCGGCGACCTGGACCCGCGGCGCCCTAGACTACACCGTCGCGCTCAACCACGTCGGCGACAGCCATGACGACGCGGGCCGTCGGATCGCCAGCTGGACGACGGGCGACGTGCAGTTGCGCTGGCAATCGAACGCCGCCAGCGGCCCCTGGAAAGACCTGTCTCTGTCCGTGACCGTGCAGAACGTCCTCGACACCGATCCGCCGTTCTACGACTCCCCGCTGGCCGTCGGCTACGACCCGGCCAACGCCGATCCCATCGGGCGGCTCGTGGCGGTCCAGCTCAGCAAGCGCTGGTAGCCCCCGCGCCTTTCCCCTCTCATCGCGAGTCCCTTTCATGCGACGCTTCACGCCGTTGGCGCTTTGCTGCGCCTTGATCCTGGGCGCTCCGGCCCAGGCCGAGCCCTTCACCGTCGACCACCTGCTGGCCCTGGAGGAACTGGGACCGGTGCGCATAGACCCGTCCCAGCGCTGGGCGGTGATCCAGACCTATCGGCGTTGGGACCAGGCCCAGCGCTACGACCTCGACTACTGGACGCTCTACAGCCTCGGCGACTTGCGGGTGGTGGACTTGGCGCGGGCCACAACGCCCCGCCGCCTGTCACCCGACGACGGCGCGGGCTACGTCGCGGGACCATTCTCCCCCTCGGGGCGGTCCATGGTGATCCTGCGGGTGCGCGATGGAGACTGGGAGCTGGGCGTCGTCCGGCTGGCGGACGGCGACATCCGCTGGCTGGGCGTAGCCCCGGAAATCCCCTCCTGGGGACGCAGCATCGTCTGGCGCGGCGAGACCGAGCTGGTGGCGGCGGTGCGCGCCGGCGACCATCTCAATCGCGCCTTCGGAATCGGCTGGCAGGCCCAGGCGCGCTTGACCCAGCAGTGGGCCGCCCAAGCCCGCGGAGAGACGACGGCGGCCGTGGCCGGCAGCGGCCGTTATCGGGCCATCACCCCGCGCACCCCGCAAGGTCGCCTGGTGCGCGTGACCTGGGACGCCGCGCCCCGTGTCGAGACCCTGGCGGTCGGCGACTTCGTCGATCTGGAACTGGCGCCGGATGGTCGGAGGGTGGCGGCCTTCTCCCAGGGCGCGGAGAGCCAGGCTGGTCTGGAGGGTCCGGTCTACAGCGGCACGGCCTATCGGCGGCAGACCCTGACCCTGGTCGATCTGACCACCGGGCGGGCCTCCCAGCCGTGCGGCGACTGCGATATCATGGCCCGCCTGATGGCTTGGTCGGGCTCGGGACGCGAGCTGATCGTCTATGCCCGGCGGGGCGATGTCGGCTGGTCCAAGGGCGGTTTCCTGCGGATCTCCGAGGGCGGCGCCACGCCTCTGGCCATGCCCGGCCTGGAGCCCGCGCTCGGCAAGGCCGCCGACAACAGCGAACTGGCGTCGGCCACATGGCTGGGAGAGACGCCCGTGGTCTATGCGCGCCCGCTCGGTTCAGCGCAGGGTCGCGCGGACTGGCGGCAGCTGACGGCGAACGGCTGGCGCAATCTGACGGCCAAGCTCCCCGAACCCTCGCGGTTTCTCGTCGCCAAGGACGCCGAGACCCTCACCTTAAGGGCGGCCGATGCGATCTGGCGGGTGAGCGCCGATGGCAAGACCGCGCGGCTCGACGGCGATAGCCCCCTCGGCGATCTGTCCGATCCTCCCCAGTCCGAGCGCCTGCTCGTCAACGCGCCCCGGCCGCTCGCCAATCTGACGCGGGTCAGCAAGACCGCTGGGCGGATCCGCTTGGCGTCGGGCGCGCCTGGCGGTCCGACCATCGTCCTGCCGGCCGCCGATGGCGCCGAACTCCTGGCCGCCAGTCCGATGCGGCGCGGTGCCATCATGCTGGATCGCTCCGCCGCCGGCGTTCAGCGCCTTTCCCTGGTTCGTCCTGGCCAACCGCCGCTGGCGCTCGTCACGCTCAATGGGTGGCTCGACAAGGTCGAACCCGCGCGGCGGATCGCCGTCCGCCACGCCAGTCCCGATGGGAAGGCGCAAACCAGCTGGCTCTACCTTCCAGCCCACCCCAGCTCCGAGCGCTCGCCGCTGGTGGTCATCCCCTATCCCGGCGACAACGCCAATACCCGCTTCGCCGACCAGAGCCCCGGCCTGGCGCGACTATTGACCAACGCCCAAGTCCTCGCCGGCCATGGCTACGCCGTGCTGGTCCCGGCCCTGCCCTACCAGACCGACAAGGAGCCGGCCGAGGGCTTCGCCGCCCAGGTCGAGACCGCGGTCGACGCGGCGGTGGCCCAGGGCGGCGTCGATGGCGCGCGGGTGGCGGTCTGGGGCCATAGCTACGGCGCCTACGCCGCCCTGCTGCTGGCCACCCAGAGCAAGCGCTTCGACGCCATCGTCGCCTCGGCCGGGCCCTCGGACCTGGCGAGCTTCTACGGCAAGACCGGCGTGCATGCCGCCGCCTTCCCCGAACTCGGCTCTCCGATCGCCGCCTCCGCGGCCTGGGCCGAAACCAGTCAGGGACGGATGATGGTCCCGCCCTGGGTCGACCCGGAGCGCTACATCCGCAACAGCCCGTTCTTCGCGGCCGACAAGGTCACCGCGCCGGTGATGTTGATCTATGGCGATCTCGACAAGGATCTGGGCCAAACCCAGCAGATGTTCGCCGCGCTCTATCGACAGAACAAGGACGCTCAGCTGATCATCTACCGGGGTGAAACCCATGTGATGATCGCTCCGGGCAACGTCCGCGATCAATATGCGCGCATCCTGGCGTTCCTGGACGAAGCTTTCGCCAAGCCCGCCGGCGCGGCGCAGACGACGCCCTAACCGGTCCGCGCCTCGATCGTCGCCGACCAATGCCGCGCCCAGGCCTCCAGGATGGCCGCCACGGTCAGTTCGCCCGAATGGTCGAACCAGATCAGATGGTCACGCCGCAGGACGGCGTCGAGCTTGTGGCGATCGAGCAGGCCCGCCTGGACCAGCCGGCCATCCATCAGCCAGGGTCGTAGGAAGTCCAGGCTGGCGGCCATGCTCCGCGCGAAGAACACCGAAAGGTCGCCCTTGTAGCGGCGATCGCGGATGGAGGCTGGCAGGCGCGCGGCGAAAGCCGCCCTGGCGTGGGCGCGATCGCCGTCGCCAGCCGCCAGGATCGTCGCCGGCACGGCCAGGCAATGTTCGACCACGGGCTGGCTAAGCAAGGGATGCAGGATCGCCGCGCCCCGTCCGCGAACACTGGCCCCAAAGACGGCCTGGTTATTGGTGATCGCCTGGATTTGCAGTTGCTTGGCCAGGCTCACCCCGGCGACGTCTTCCAACCATGGATGTCGCTCCGCGCCTTCAGCCTGAGCGGCGGCCTCCGTCAGAAGGCTCGAACTGGGCATCGGCGCGACATGCGCCGATCGCGCCGCACAGGCTTCGGCGATCAGCCCCCAGACCGAGCGGCGCATGCGCCGCGCCAGGGCGGAGAGCGCCGCCAGGCGGCCGCCGACCACCGGGCGGCCGCAAAGCAGTTCGGCGGCCAGACCCGCCGTCGCCATCTGGAAGAACACCGCGTCCCCGCCTTGGCCAGTCACCAGGGCGTCAGCCTCGAAGCGGCCAAGGGCCCGCGCCAGGGCCCGGTCGTGGTCCGGATCGGCGGCGTTGAAGCTGGGACGCGGCGCGGCGGCGACATCGTCGAGTTTGTCGGCGTCCAGCACCAACAGCCCGCGCATCTCACAGTCCAGCCTAAGACCGGCCAGGTCCGCCGCCGCTCGAGCATAGGCCCGCTCGTCCGCCTCGGGCTCGGGCCAGGCATGGTTCAGGCCGGCGATCACGGGCGCGCCGGCGCGCTGGAGACTGGCCAGCACGATCGCGGAATCCAAGCCGCCCGAAACCTCGGCGAGGACGCCCCTCCGCCCGGACGCCAGCGCCGCGACGGCCCCGTCGACCACGCGCTCGAGCGCCCGGGGATCGCTCGAAGCAGCGGGTCCGCGCACACAGGCGCCGGGCGTCCAGAACCGGTCGATCCGATCGCGTCCCTGATCGAGCGCGCCCGGCGAGGCTGGCCGTACGCCCTGCAGCGGGATCAAGGCGCTCGACAAGTTCTTCTGGCGCAGCAGGCGCGCCAGGGCGGTCCAGTCAATCGCCAGATGGCCGGGCGACAAAGGTCCGTGCGTCAGGAGCGTTGACGAGACGATCTCGACGCCGCCCCTCGACCAAAGGACAGCTTCCAGGCCGCCCATCGGATCGCGGAAGACACCCAGAGGCGCCGCCGGCGACGGCAGCACCGCGACATAGGCCCCAAAGACCCGCGCCGCCAGCTTCCGGGCGATGGTCTCAGGATCGCCGCCAAACCCGGCGAGGTCGGCGCGCTGGCCGTGACCTTCACGCGCGGCCTGGCTGTCGAACGCCTCGCCGATCAGGAGACCGCCCTGCCCTGGTAGTCGCTGGACCACCGGCTCGCGCGGTCCGCGGGTGAAGGCCGCCAGTCGATCGGTCTCGACCCGGACGGTCCAGTCGCCCTCGCGCGTCAGCCAAAGCCGTTGGTCGGCGGCGGTGGCGGCGGCCTCCGCCGGCCAGGCCATCGCCAGATAGTCGCCCATGTCAGGCCGCCATGATCGGGTGATAGGCCACCAGCCGTTCGAGATCGTCGTCGAGGGCCATGTCGCCGACTTGCAGCCAGCAGTGGGCCATGAACGGCCAGACCCTCACCCCGAACACCCAGCGCGGATCATGGCCGCGCGCGCGCAGAAAGAGGCGCAGATGGTAGCTGCGCGACAGGCACTCGCCATCGATCGGCAGCCAGGGCCGCAGGCGCTCGAAACCCGCCAGATCGGCCGACAGGTCCGAAACAGACGCGATGGGCGTTGAAGGCGTCCCTGAGCCGATCAGGTCCAGAAACGAAAGGTCGGCCAGTCCCCGCCTCGCCCTGAAGGTGGCCTGCAGCGCCGCCAGGAGTCTCGGCCCGACGGACGCCGTCGCGCGTGGCGGCCACATCGAGCGGGTGGGACGCGGGGGAAGCGACGGACGGACGGTCGACCTGGGCGAGAGAAGCCCGGCCTCGACCAGGTCATCGAGCGCCGAAGGATCGCGCGCCAACACATCGCCGGACGGCGTAAAAGCCAGATGGCGCGCGCCATCGGTGATGCAGAAGTACATGTCCGTGCTGGCGTCGAGTAGGACCACATCCTCGTCGATCACGACGGCATGGACGTCCTTGGCCAGATAGAGCCGCCCGTCGGCGCCGCTCGCCTCCATCTTAGACCATCCAGCGATAGAGCGGACGCGTGGGCTTTGGCGCCCCATCGAGCATGCCCCGCGCGCGGGGCCGGGCTTGGCCCAGGACGGGCCGTCGCGACCGGGCGGAGGGGGTGGTGAGCTTGGCGCGGTATGATGTCATCGATCTCTCCCGGTCGCGCCGCGCGACGCTGGCGCCGCGCGGCGGCTGGCCCGTTCACATGTACTTTTCGATTGGGTTCAGCGGCTCGGGGATGGCGCCGCCGCCGCCGGAGCGGGTCAGGCGCGAAGCCGCGCCAAGGCGCAGCAGGCAGGACGGGCGGACGGGCGTTTTGGTCGCGCGAGGCATGAAACCTCTCCTGGATAAGCGGCCAGGCGGCGCCCGGACGCATTTTTGGATGGACAGTCGTCGCGCCACGCGGCGGGAAGTCTCGCCGCGCGGCGCGGCGCGGTCAGGCGAAGCGCTCGACCGGGTTCAGCGGCTCGGGGATCGAACCCTGGGTCGACGTGCGGGTCAGGCGCTTGGCCGACCCGACACGGATCAAGGTGGTGGTGGTGTTGCGGGTCATGGCGACCTCCTTGGGGTTGAACTACCGCCCATTGCGGCCCCACAAGCAGGCGTCCCTCAGGTCGTATATTCAAATCTATATTCGCGGGGGCCTGAGGAGCCCCAACGAGGCCGCCAGGATCTTGCCGCTGGCTACCGCCCGTCGGTCGAAATAACGGGCGATCGCCCGGCCGCCTCGCCCTGCGGCCAGAGCCGCGACCATCCGATCGCGTTCCGCGGCCAGGTCCGTGAACACGCTGGCCTCCGCCGCGGCGAACGCCGCCAACTGAGCCCGCACCCGCTGAAAGGCCTGGCCCAGCGCGCGGCCGCCGTCGGCCTGTTCCAGCCAGCGCATCGGATCATCGCCGGAGCACGGCGGCGGCGACGGGGTCGCGGCCGCCAGGGCCAGAGCCAACACCCGCGCCAGGCGATAGAGCTCGGCCAGGCTGGTCGGGTCGTGGACGACGCCGGCATAGCCGGCGCTGGTCCGCGCGATCAGTCCCTCTCCCGCCAGCCGCGCAAGAGCCTCGCGCACCGGGGTGGGACTGACCCCCAGTTCGGCCGCCAGGCCATTGATCGGCAGCACCGCGCCTTGCAGCGGACCGGCCCGCGCCAGTCGCGCGCGCAGCGCCGCTATCGTCCTGTCGAAGGGATCGCGATCTCGGCCCACACCCTGCTCCCGAAGAAAGCGGAGTGTTCTCCGTGGCGATCGTTGGCGTCGAGAAAGATCCCCCGACGATCGCCGTCGCGCCCGGACGAATCCCAGGCGGACCTTGCGGCGCGCGGCGTTTCAGGGGACCAACCACGATCCGCCGCGTGCGTCACGCGCGATCTCCGCCGGTCGAACGGCAGCGCCATCCATCCGGCGACGGATCAATACGCGCCCACTTTTTCACGGATCGCCAAGCCCTTTCGCAACCTCGTCGGTTGCTCGACGAAGCGAAGTAAAGTCTGCTACGCCATCTAGAGTTGTTTATAGTGCGGAGCGTTGCATGTTTGGCTCGCCCTCGACGCCGCTCGCGCGCCAGGCCCAGTTGCTTCGCCAGGTCCTGAGGATGCTTCGAAAGGAGCGAAGGATGACAGCGGCGGAGGTCGCCGCCGGCATGGGTATCGCGGTGCGGACCTATCAGGATTTCGAAGCGGGCAAGGGCGACCTTGATCTCAACAAGATCCTACTCTTCGCGACGGCGACAGGCACCGACGCGGTGTCGATCATCCTGGCCTTGCTCTTCCGCGACCCGGATCTGGCCCGTCAATCGATGGACAACAAGCTGCCCACGACCTTCTGGATCTCCTTCAGGGAGTTCCGCGACGACGTTGGCGAGCAGCTCAACGTCGTGCCGCCCGCCCTGCTCCTGGAAGGGTTTCGACGCGTCTATGAGGAGATCAGGCTCTACTTGCGCAAGCGGGCCGACAGCGCCGAGGACTGGCTTGAGCGGGCGATCGCCGAGGCCTATCGACCGCCCGATGACAACGAGACCGACGATCAGGCCTAGCCTGGCCCAGGCGGCGGCGCGGCCGGTTGGGTCGGGGGCTCGACCTTGCGCATCCAGGTCAGCGGCAGCACGCCGTCCTCGGCCGCCATCAAGCGGGCATTGATCGGTTCGGGCCAGCTGGGATCATCGAGCTTGAGATTGAGCAGGGCTCCAGAGGCGTCGGCGACCCGCCAGGCCGCTCCACACTCCTTGTCGCCGATGAGGGCGACATAGTCCGGCGCCTTGCTGGAGAACTTCTCGCTCGGCGTCAGGCGCAGGTCGGCGTCGAGGGTCAGGGTGGTCAGGCGTCCGGCGAAGCCGTCGCCGTCGCGCCGGAAGTGTCCGATGGTGTTCATGGAGATGCTCTCGCCGCTCGCCGGGCCAAGCCTTCGACGGCGGTCCAGGAGCCGGCGGGGGGAGAACCGGCGTCGTCCTGGACCGCCGCCGCCGACCACCGCGGGGGAGACGGGGCGATCGGCCGCGCGGGGTGCGAAAGGGACGCTTGGCGGGCGGGTGGAAGCGTCCTCGCGGATCCCGCAAAACCGTTCTGTCGCAAGGCCTTACCCCTATCAATACCGTCGGTCCGTCGAGCGTGCAGAGGCAGGCTCTGGCGTAGAATCGGCGAGGACGGCAATCCTGGCCGTGGCGAGAACGGACTCCACAAGAGACAAATGTTCTGCTTATGTTCACACGAAACGAGGGAGGCCGATATGCGGGACGACACCATCATCATCGACGGCGTGGCGTTCATGAGCCTCTACCATCACGACGGCCGCTTCGTGCGCGGCGATGGCCTGTTCGCCTTCGCCCGACGCGACCCCGACGGCGGGCGCACCATCCTGCACTTCGAGTTGGCCCAAGACATCCATCGCGTCGCGGGCCCTGACCATCCGCGCTGGGCCTACGCGGTAAGCCAAGGCATGAACGAGCTCCTCGTCCATTTGGCCGGGTCGCAGCAGCGCCCGGGTGAGACCGCTCCCGATGCGGTCTCGCGCCCGATCCGGTGGGCCATTCATCCAGACGACGTCGTGGAGGACGCCTCGGAGGCGGCGCATGCCGCCGATGGCGGCGAGGCGTTGATCGCCAGCATGGCCTAGCCCTGAAAAGATCTGGCGCCCGCCGCATGGCGGCGGGCGCTGCTGGCCGTCAGACCTCCTCGTCGTCGGGCTGACCAGGCTTGGTCGGACGGCTCCAGACCAAATCGAAGCCCTCCTCGGCCGCGTGCAACCGGGCGAACACCGGGGCCGGGAAGCTCGGGTCGTCGAGCTTGAAGAGCAGATAGTCGTTGCCCGCGCGCGACTTGCGCTTCCAGGCCGCCCCCAGCTCGACCGTGCCGGCGCTGATCCGGAAGGCCGGCTGCTTCTTGGCGTCGTCGCACTCGACCGCCCGCAGGCGGACATTCTTGATGGAGAGCTTGAGCGAGCGAATGGCGCCCGTGTAGCCGTCGGGGGTGGCGGTGAAGTGACCGATGGTGGACATCTGAAAAGCTCCTGCTGGTTTGCCTGGCCGCGCCGATCGCGGCCTCGATGGCGATCCATGGACCGGGGCGATCGGCCCGGCGCGCAGGACGCGGCACGCGGCCCCGCAGCACCGCGAAGGACCGCGGGCGGCGGCTGTCTTGCCTCGCGAGGAATGGACGAAGGTCCAGGGGAAGACAGTCGCCGACTAGGTTGCGGGCGGGCCCGCCTCGGTCGGATCAAAGCCGGAAGAGGACGTGAGATCGGGTCGGCCAGGCCGACCAGCCGGGGCGCGAAGCAACCCGCCATCGGTCTCGTCACCCCGCCCCCCGGGATGGCGCCAACCATCATCAGCTGATCAAGCGCGCCTTCAAGAACGCGCCCGCGTGGTCGCCCGCGACGACGCCAGGAAGCAACCGGCCCTGGGCTTCGGCGCCGGCGCGGTCGCGTCGGCTGCGGCCTGGAAGCGTAGATGGCGGACGGGGAAGATTTCCCTGCCGCCCATGCGCCAAACCGATCCTCCCGCCTCGATGTCCGCCGGCGCCCGCGCCGGGGCGGTGTCCGTCAGATCTGGCGCCCGCCGAAGCCGGCCAGCCCGACGACGAGGAGGTCTGACAGCCAGCAGCGCCCGCCGCCATGCGGCGGGCGCCCCTGACCTCTTCATCCGCCAGGCGGGCGGACGCGCCGCCCCGCTCTCTGACTACTCGGCGGCGACCAGGTCCCGCGCCTCGTCCGGGATGTCCTGTTCGACCGACGTACCGCCAGCCGGCGCGACGCCCCCGAGCGCCGCTTCGCCCGGCCCCTCCGGCTCGGCCCTGGCCGTCCGCAGCAATTTG
>NZ_SZWJ01000036.1:0-41306 GCF_012184455.1 Caulobacter sp. SSI4214
CAGATATTTTGGCGGTTCGAGATCAGTATTGCGTGCCTCGAATGGCTCGAAACCCTATCGGGGCTTCATGAAAACTCAATCGCTAGAGCATTCGAAAATCTTGATTGGGCCGCGACATTTCGACCCACAGTGCAGTTTCGAGACAACCCAGAGGTCGAGGCGACCGGGGCCTCCTAAAGCTTGGGTTCCGAAAGCAGGAACTCGGCCTCGACCACCAGGGTCACCTGGTTGCCTATGGAGGGCATGGCCAAAAGCCCGAACTGGTTGCGATCGATCACGGCCTTGGCGTCGAAGCCGAGGCGATAGCCGGGCGCGCCCGAGCCGGGCCCCGCGCGATTGAACCTTACATCCAGCGTCACGGGTCGCGTCACGCCCAGGAACGTCAGGTCCCCGGTCACCTTGGCGTCGCGCTCTCCATACCGCTCGACGCGCGTCGACTTGAACGTCGCGCTCGGAAAGGCGGCGCTATTGAAGATGGATGCGCCCCGCAAGGTCTCGTCGAATTTCGGAAGCCCCGAAGCCGCCTTGGTCATGTCGATGCTGATATCGAGCTTGCTGGCTTCGGGATGCGCCACGTCCAGAACAAGCGACCCGGACACGTCCGTCAACATGGCCTGGAAGGTCGAAAATCCGTTGTGGCTGACGCTCCAAGCCACGCGCGTGTGGTTGGGATCGACTCGGTACTGTCCGGATCGCGCCTCGGCGGGGTTCACGCTCGCCTGAGCGGTCGGCGCCCGCGTCTGGGCTGGGGCAAGACCCGCCGCCCCCAGAAGGCAAACGCTTGAGATCGCCGCGAGACAGTATCTGAACACCCGAAGCCCTCCCGATGAATGGCCATTGGCTCGCCACCAAGACGCGGAAACGGTCGAACGCTCCGCTCGGCGAGAGCGCGCAAAGATCGCACTCCCGCGCCCCGTATCGTCAAGGGCCCAGGCCAGGCCCTCGAACGGGGCGAAGGCCACTCCCGTGGGGCCATCTGTCACGGCGACGCTTATCGCCCCCAAGGCACACGCTTGGCGGATCGACCCAAGCCGCCCGCGCCGAACACGACGCCGAGGCCACGTCGATAGAGAAGTAAAATCAATTACTTCCTCCAAACATGGGGACGGAAACAATCATGAAAAGGCATGGACTTCTCATCTCCGCGATCCTTGCGGGCGCGCTCGGAACGGCGTCCTCGGCGGCGGCGGACACCACCGACGCTCTGCTCGGCAAGCTGTTGGCCAAGGGCATTTTGACGCAGGCCGAGTACGATGAACTGATGCGTCGAAAGGCCGTCGACGAACCCGTCGCCTCCGCGTCGGCGCGAGCCCCCAACGCCGACGCGTCATCCGCCAGCGCCAAACCCGACGGGCGGGCGGACAGCTTCGTGCGCACCACCGATAGCGGCGTCGGCTTCCAGGCCGGCCCCGTCACCGTGAAGTTTTCCGGCTCGGTCAACGGGTTCTATGTCCACGACAGCGGCGCGACGGCTGGCCCTGGGTCAACCGTGGTCGGCGGCTTGGCCAGCCTTGGGCCCGACACGTCGTCGGTCCGTAACGGCCTTCTGCCAGGCTTCCTCAAGGTGGATGTGACCAGCGTCCAGAACGGCTTCGATGTCGGGGCCCACTTCGGCCTCTACCCCGGCATCAACAGCGTTTCCAACGTCGGCGGCGCCAATTCGGCGGGGTCGCCCACCGCGCTCTCCACCTCCGGCATCGACGCGCGCCAGACCTATCTGACCATCGGCCGCAAGGATCTGGGCGAGTTGAAGATCGGGCGCGATATCGGCCTGTTCGGCTCCGAAGCGATCTTGAACGATCTGAGCCTGTTGGGCGTCGGCACCGCGGCGGGCAACAGCGCGCCGAGCAACACCTCGATCGGGCGGATCGGCGTCGGCTACATCTACACCGACTTCCAACCGCAGATCACCTACACCTCACCGAAATTCGGCGGCTTGCAGATGGCGGTCGGCGTGTTCCAGCCCCTGACCACCGCCGGCGCCAGCGAGGCCAATTCCAGCCCGGGCTTCCAGGGCAAGCTCACCTACGCGTTCGGCGGCCAGGGCTTCAGCGGCCAGCTGTGGGCCAACGCCCTGACCCAGAAGCACGACGGCGTCAGCGGCTTTGGCGGCTACACCGGCTCGGCCTATGATCTGGGCGGCAAGCTGACGGCTGGGAAGGCGACCGTCACCGGCTACTACTACAATGGCTCCGGCGTCGGCACGACGGGGCTCTTCATCCTGGCCGCGACGGCCGACGGCCGCAAACGCGACAGCAGCGGCTACTACGTCCAAGGCGCGTACAAGGTCACCCGCAAGCTCTCGCTGGGCGCCAGCCATGGCGAAAGCCGGCTGCGCGCGGCGCGCGGGGAGGTGTTCCCGACGCTGGTCTCGAAGAACAGCTCGACCCTGTTCCATTCACAATACGCTCTGACGCCCTGGATCAATCTGGTCGGCGAATACACCAAAACCCGTTCGGAGGCCCAGAACGGCAACAGCGCGGAGTCGGACACCACGGCTCTGGGCGCGATCCTGTTCTTCTAGAGATAAGGATTGGCGGGAGGGGCGGCGTCGCGGACGCCCCTCCCGCCGACCATACCCAGAGCCGCGCGCGTCGAAATGGAATCGTTTTGACGCGATAACAGGTTTCTAAATCAAATACTTAGAGCGTGACGCTTCGTCGGAAAACGCTCTAACGCCCGAACTGATAGCGCACGCCGGCCCAGATCATTCTGGGCGCGCCAGGCGCATAGAAGGTGGCCGAGCGCACCGGACGCTCGCCACCGACGATCGGTCCGCTGAAGGGCCTGGCGATGAAGGCGCCCGTATCGGTGAAGCCCGTCGCGCGCAGTTGCGCCGCCGTCTCGTATCGCGCGTCGAAGACATTGGTCACTTGAACGAACAGCTTCACCGTCTTGGTCGGACGATAGTCCGCGCCCAGATTGAAGACCGCATAGCCCTTGGTCTTGCCCGCGCCGAGATAATAGACGCCATCCGGTCGGTGCGCGTTGTTCTCGTTGCCGCGGGCGTAGATGCCGCTCTGGGCGACCATATCGGCGCTGAGCGCCAGGGCGCTGGTCACGTCCCAGTCCAGCTGAGCCTTGAAGAGATGCTCGGGGATCAGCGGGATCCTGTCGCCCGGCGCGATCTGGATGTTGCCCGCGAAACCCGGGCCGATGTCGTTGGCGCTGTTGCCCGCCCCGCCCACGGTTTCCGCGGTGCGATAGGTGGCGCGCAGATAGGTGTAGTTCAGGCTGGCGGACACCGGCCCATGGCGTCCCTCCAGGCCCAGCTCGACGCCTTCCCGACGCGTGCGTCCGAAGTTCTTGAAATAGCCATAGCCGGCCGTGTCGTCGGCGACGAACAGGATGTCGTCGCGATTGTCGGCCCGGAAGGCGCTGATCGTCCAATGGACGCCCGACAACGCGCCGCGCGCGCCCAGCTCGGCCGTGCGTGTCCGAACCTGTTTCAACGGCGGATCGCCGGCCATGGCGTTGGGCAGCCGGCAGGGGTTGGCGGGATCGGCGCAGCCCAGCTCGATGACCGACGGCGCTCGTCCGCCCTGGCTCAGGTTCGCATAGGCCGTAAGGCTGGCGGAGGCTTTCCAGGTGAGCCCCAAGGCCGGATTGAGGCGTGAAAACCTCGGCGAGCCGTCCAGCGAACCGGGGCCGCCGCCCGGCGTGATGGCGTCGCGATCGCGCACATGGTCGACATCGTATCGCGCCGACAGCGTGGCCGACAGAACAGGGGTCAGTTGGAGGATGTCGGCGGCATAGGCGCCGAAGCTTCGTGTCCTGCCCGAAAGGTCGACGCGAGCGTCGAAGGCGTTTTCGGAATCCTGGGTTCCATCGGCGAAGGCGCCGGGGCCCGTGACGCCGATCACCCCACGGTCCGCGGTCAGATAGCCAAATTGCGACGACTGCAGAAAATGCGCTCGGCTTTCCCTGTAGCCGCCCCCCGCCACGAACATGTTGTCACGCCCGGCCAGGGTTCCTCGCCAGGCGGCCTGAACCGCGACGCCCCCTTCGCGCTGACGCGCGCCGGTGCGATTCAGCAGGCCGTTGCACTTCTCGTTGGGCTCGCTATTCAGCAACGCGTTGGCGATGCAGCGATACGAAGGAAACGGGGTGTTGGCCGCGTTCTCGCCGGAAACTGGAAACCCGGCGTAGCCGGCCGCCGCCAGCGCGGCGCGCTCGGCGGCGTTGGGCTGATAGACGCTCTCGGTCAGCGAGTCGTCGTTGATATCCCCATTGAGGGTGCGGGTGTGGATCTCGCGAAAATAGAGATTGCCCGACAGGACCAGCCCGTCGCTCGCGTCGTGATCGAAGGTCAGGTTGACCAGACGCGACAGGTTATGGGTGACATCGGGCTTGGTGTAGACGCTGGCTCTGTCGCGCGCCAGGAAGCGCTGCTCCTGCAGGCCGTTGCCGGTCAGATCGGTATTGGCGTAGGCGCCGGAAAGCGTCAGCCGGGTGTGATCCCCCGTCCAGCCAAGCTTGGCGAACCCTTGCGTGGCGTTGGACGGCGAGGCGTCGCGCCAGCCCTTGTCCTTGAACGCCGACGCGGTCGCATACCAGTCGAAAGCGCCGGACGCGCCGCCGATCTCGGCTTCGGCCAGACGTCGGTTGTAGGAGCCGTAACTCAGTTGAACCATGCCGCCAGGGTCGCGCCGGCCATCCTTGGTGCGGATCGAGATCGCGCCGCCCAAGGCGTTCAGCCCGAACAACGGATTGGAGCCCGGGACAAGCGCCATATCGGCGATAGCCTGGCGGGGGATCAGGTCCCAGCTGACGACCTCGCCGAAAGGTTGGTTCAAGCGAACGCCATCGACAAAGACCGACAGCCCCTGCGCCGTGCCCAGCAACGGAGAAGCGGTGAAGCCCCGGTAGTTCAGGTCCGGCTGCAGCGGATTGTTCTGGATATCGTTGACGTAAACCCCGCGCAGCTTGCGGATCATGAAGGCCGACAGGTCCAGCGCATGGCTTCGGTCGATATCCTCGCCCGTCGCGGTCTGCACGGGCGCGGCCACCCTGTCCGCGTCGACGCCGGCGCCGAGGGGCGTGACGCCCACCACCACGACGGGCGACACGGCCGCGGCGGCCCCGTTGTCCGCCGCCGCGGCGAAACCCGCTGGCAAGCTCAGGACGACGCCCCACAGAGGCGCGAGCCAGTGACGCGGCCGCATCGTTTGAATCCCTCCCCAATCGGCTTTGTAAACCTCGCGCCGCCGAGAGATCGCGTGAATCCGGTCGAGCGAGGTTTCTGCTGTTCTAGGTTTAGTTCTGGCTTGGAATTCGAACCTCGCAAGCGAAGACGCGGCCAAGCGGACGCGTCCAAAGGTCGCAAGCCCCGAACACGGCGCGCGAGAAAAGCCTCCGCCGACGCCATCGAGCTGGGCTTGGCCGCATTCCAGGTCCGCTCGCCCGCTCTAAAATATTTAATTATATCAATTATTTAATTCGATTCAGAGCCATCGCCTGCTCCAGTATGTCGCATGGCTAGCCCGCGTTTTGTGCCGTAAGCCGAACACAACGAAAAAGAGGTATTCGGTAATGATCGTCAGGGACAGGCCGGAAACTTTAGATGTTCTGCTGGCGATCCACGGTTCGATTATTCCGAAAATCGCGGCCCGCCTCGTCGCCCTGACCGCGATTTCCTTTCTGGCGATACTGCTCCACATCCAGTTCCCGCGACAGATGATCCATCTGAGCACGATGCCGTTCGCGCTGATCGGACTGTCGCTCTCGATCTTCATGAGCTTTCGAAACAACGCTTGTTACGATCGCTGGTGGGAGGCTCGAAAACTCTGGGGGCAACTGATCATCGCCTCGCGATCCTTCGCTCGGCAGACGGCGACGCTGGATAAGGAGACGCGCGAAGCCTTGCTGACCGGGGTCTGCGGGTTCACCCACGGCCTCACGGCGCGGTTGCGGGAAAGCGACGAAATCGCCGCCATCGCGCCCTGGGTCCAACATCGCGCGTGGCGGGCGGCGCCCAATCCGACCGACGCCGTCCTGGCCGAGGTCGGCGCCGAATGTCTGCGCTTAGCCGCCAGCAAGACGATCTCGGATATTCACTACTCGGTGCTCGAAACCAAACTGTCCGAGCTCAGCGTCGTGCAGGCCGCCTGCGAGCGGATCAAGACCACGCCGCTGCCCTTCGCCTACTCGCTGCTCCTGCATCGCACCGCGCTTCTGTTTTGCGTTCTCCTGCCGTTCGGCCTCGCGCCGACGCTGGGATGGTGGACCCCTTTGCTGGTCGTGATCGTCAGCTACACCTTTTTCGGTCTCGACGCGCTTGGGGATCAGCTGGAGGATCCCTTTGGCCATGACGACAATGATCTGCCGCTCGACGCCATGGCCCGCATGGTGGAGCGCGAACTGTTGTTCTCCCTCGGCCGCGAAGACCTGCCGCCGCCCATCACGCCCGAACGCTACCGGCTGACCTGACCCGGACGGGCGACGGCCGTCCGCGATCGACGGCGCTTGCATCGCGAGTCAGATCCACCGTCCGCCCGAAGGAGGCCAACCCGTTTCATTTGTGGCGACTGCCCTCCACAATTGACCTTCATCCAACACACGCCGCACCACCTCGGCTCGACTGTGCGCTATCAGACGGGCATTCTTATGCACGTTCATCCGATCCTCTCCTGAGGTTCTGTAGCTTCGCAACCACAGCTTCTCGGGTCCGGACCGGATGGACAACCTATTGAGAGCGCACATCTAGGTCGCCAAGTCTGGCGACCTTTCGGAGAGCACGCTCTCCCCCGCCCGGCCGCTGGTGGCCTGGAACAGGGGCTTCCTTTAGCGTCCCGCGGGAGCGCGGGACAGTTCGACCGAAGCGATGCGCCAATCGCTGTCTTTGGCGCGTTTCCAAAGGCTGGACATTCGGTTCGAAATCGGGAACGCCGACAGCGAAGCTGTTCAGCGCGCCGCGGCGGGATCACTGAGGCTGCCCTGCCCGCACTCGACGTGTCCCGCCAAACGATAGCTAAGCCCCGCTGTATTGATCGTCAGGTCGTACCACCGAGCGCTCTGCCTGAGGTCAAAAAGACGAGCGAGCCTCGCGCCGGGCCCCATCGAAATGCTCCGTGACTTGGGCGCGTAGTGATCGTGAACAGCCAGGTCCAAACGGTGCGCCGTCCGGTTCCTCAAATCCAGCCTCACCCCGCCGTCCGCCGACGTCCGCAGACGCACCTCAAGCCCGTCGTCGTCACCGCCCTCAAACGCGCGATAGAAGCTGGCCGGCCCGTGCACGACGAGCTCATAGCGCCCGTCGATCGCCTTCCACCGATCCGAAAGTGACCGACCGGCCCCAACCGTGAACCGCCGAGGCGGCGTCTCGGGCGCAAGTCGATCATTCACGTAAAAGCTGGCCCCCGCCTTGCCGGCGTTACGGAAGGTCAGGACGACACCCTCCTCTTCCGACTTCAGGTCCACCGCCAGATCGTAAGGCAAAGGCCGCCAGGGACGCTGACCTGGTTCCGCGACCGGCTGGGGCGGACTGGCGGGGACGACTGGTTTGGGCCGCTTGCCCACCACCGCCTTGTAGGCGTTGAAGGCGGCCTGGTTCGGCAAGGCCAGATCGGCGCTGATCGTCGCGAGGCGGCGTGGCGGCTCGCCGTTTGGGGTCTTGAAGTCGAAGGCGCTGGTCAGGTCACCGCAAACCGCGCGCCGCCAGGCGCTGATGTTGGGCTCGTGGACGCCGAACCGCGCCTCCAGGAAACGGATCACCGAGGTATGGTCGAAAACCTCCGAACATACCCAGCCGCCCCGGCTCCAGGGCGAGATGACCAACATCGGCACCCGCATGCCCAGGCCGTAGGGTTGCCCGGTCGCCGGATGGCGCTCGTCGTCGGTCGCCACGGTGCTGCGCCCCTCGGCGCGGCTGAACGGCGGAACGGGCGGAACCACGTGGTCAAAGAAGCCGTCGTTCTCATCGTACATGACCAGGAACACCGTCTTGCTCCAGACGTCCGGGTTCGAGGTCAGGGCGTCGAGGATCCGCGCCAGATATTCGACGCCGTAGGCCGGCGGCCAGTTGGGATGCTCGCAGAAGATCCGGGGCGGGGTGATCCACGAGACCTGGGCCAGGCGGTCGTTCTGGACGTCGGCCTTCAGCTGCTCCAGCCGCCGAGGCTCGACGCCGGCCTGATACAGCGGATCGCCGGGGCGGGCGGTGTGGAACCGTTCGAACGCCATCAGCGTGTTCATGCCGCCGTCGCTGTCGTCGTCGCTGGCCAGGTCCGCCCCCTGCCGATACAGGCGCCACGACACCCCGGCGTCCTGCAGGCGCTCGGCATAGGTCCGCCATTCGGGACCGAAGACGATGCCGTCGGGCTTCTGGGTGATGTCGATGTTGGCGATCACGGGACCGCCGCCCTTGCCGTGATGGTCGACACAGCCCGTCATCAGATAGAGGCGATTGGGGCAGGTCGGCCCCTGTAGCGAGGAGAAATAGGCGTCGCAGACGGTGAAGGCGTCCGCCAGGGCGAAGTGATAGGGGATGTCCGGGCGGGCCAGATAGCCCATGGTCAGGGGGCCCTTGGCCGGAATCCAGTTGTCGTAGCGCCCCGCGTTCCAAGCCGCGTGGCCGGTCGCCCAGTCGTGGTGGAGGCTCTTCATCACCGGGAAGTTCGTGCCCTCGGCGTCGAAGCGGAACGGCGTGACCACCCCGCCCTTTCCGTCGGGTTGGCGCCAGACCGGGTCGCCATTCGGCAGGGTCCAGGGCCGCCGATCGGCGAAGCCGCGCACGCCCGACAGCGTCCCGAAGTAGTGATCGAACGAGCGGTTCTCCTGCATGAAGATCACCACGTGCTCGACGTCGCGGATCGTGCCGGTGCGATGGGCGGCCGGCGTCTCCATGGCTCGCGCCAGAGCGCCGGGCCACAGCTCGGCGGTCGCCGTCAGGCCCAGCGCCCCGGCCAGGAAGGCCCGCCGCGACGCCTCGTCTCGATGGTCGGTCATGACGCCCGCCTCAATAGCGATACTTGAAGCCGGCGAAGTAGCTCCTGCCGCCGCCGACGCTGTTGTAGATGGCGTTGGTGACGCCCGTGGTCATGGTCGTGTAGCTGTCGGTCAGGTTCCGAGCCTCGAACGTCAGCTGCAGGTCGCGCCGCACCCGCCAGTTGGCCTGCAGGTCCAGTTGGTCGCTGGCCTTGATCCACTGGTCGCCGGCGGGCGTGGTCCCGAACGTCGTGGTGAAGGCCCGGCCGCGGACGCGATAGTCCAGGTGCAGGTCCAGCCGTCCGAGGTCGTAGCTGAGGCCGACATTGCCCATGTACTTGGGCTGGTTGCGCAGCGAGTTGATGCTGCGGACCGTCCCGTCGGTGAGGACCACCGACCAGCGGCTGTCCAGCCAGGTGTAGTTGGCGGTGAGGCCGAGGCGCTTTAGCGGGCCCGGCAGGAACTCCAGCCGCCGCTTGGCGAACGACGCCTCGACCCCCGTCACCCAGGCGCTGCCGCTGTTCAGGGGCGTGGTCCGCGTCAGGATCACGGCGCCGCTGGCGTCCAGCGTCACGGTCTTCTCGTTGAAGGTCTCGTGGTCGAGATCCTTGTGGAACGCCGCCAGCGAGACGTAGCCGTCCTTCAGATAGTATTCGAGGCTGGCGTCGTAGTTGGTCGACAGGCGCGGGCCCAGTTGCGCGTTCGAGCCGCTGATCACCGGATTGCCGTTGGCGTCCACGCCCACCGTCCGGCCCGGCGCGATATCGGCGAAGTCTGGTCGGCCGATCGTCTTGGTGAAGGCCAGCTTCAGCTTCAGGCGCGGCGTCAGGTCATAGCTGCCCTGGATGTTGGGCATCCAATTGCCATAGCGGTTCGTGCGATGCGACGGGGTGGAGACTCCGCCTACCGTGTCGCCGGTGTCGTCCACGTCGTGCGTCGTCTCGTAGCGAACGCCGGCGATCACCCGATAGCGATCGCCGCTGAGATAGGCCTCGGCGTGGCCGGCCGCGACGTCCTCGACCAGGGCGTAGTCCGACGCCGGGGCGAGGTCGGTCGTCTTGATCCCGTTAGCGTAGACATAGGTCCAGAACCGGTCCCAGTTCATTTTGATCGCGGCGTTGCCGGCCATGGTCGCGCCGGGATCGATCACGTCCGACAGGCGCAGCGTCGTTCCCTTGGGCAACAGATAGTTGTCCTGGTTCTGGTCGTAGCGCCGATCCAGCCGCGTCCAGCTGGCGCCGGCGGCAAAGCCGAACCCACGAGCGTCGGCGAAGGTGTTCTGGCTGTAGTCGACCCTGAGCGCCGTGACCTTGTCCCTCAGGTCCTGGTCGCGAACATAGGACGCCGTGGTGTTGCGGTTGACCCAGTTGGTCGGGTCGGCGTAGGCGGCCGGGTTGTCGTAGCGGATCGTCGGCAGGTCGCCGTTCAGGTCGTAGTGGCCCGACAGGTTGCTGAACTGAAACGTCTCCGGGTAACGGGTGATCAGGTCGTTTCGGAAGTCCGTATAGTTGCCCCGCACCGTCAGGACGCCGCCGGCGCCGATCTGGTAGTCCACCCCGCCGCCCAGCATCTTGGCCTTGCGGTTGCCGTCGTAGTCGTACTCCTTGGTCTGGCCGACCGCCTTGTTGAAGTCGGCCGCGCCGTCGCTGAAGTTCGTCGTGCGCCCGTTGGTCTGGTAGATGTAAGTGCCTTCACGTTGCAGATACTGGCGGCGCTTGTCGTCGATCACCGTCCCCGACAGGAAAGCGTAGAGGCCGTCGTTCTTGCGCAGCTCGACCTTAGCGTAGCCGACCAGGTTCTTGACGTCCTTGTCGTAGGCGCTGTCGGCATAGACGTTGCTGTTGTTGACCAGGTCGGCGCCGTTCACCTGCGTATAGGCGTCCACCCCGCCGTACTTGTCGGCGTTGCGCATTCGCTGGGCGTTGAAACCGACGACCACGCCGTACTGGCGATCGGGGCCGAAGGTGGCCTTGCCCGCGCCGTACAGGCGCATCGACGGCCCCGAGGCGACGGCGCCCTCCTGGTCGAAACGGCCGACGCGCCCGCCCAGCGACAGATAGGGCCGGCCGCCGCCGTCGAACGCCCGCAGGGTGCGCAGCGAGATGTGCCCGCCGACCGAATTGCCGTCCTGATCGGGCGTCACGGTCTTGTAGACGCTAGTTTCCTTGACCATCGAGGATGGAAAGACGCCGATCTGGGCCCCGCGGTTGTTCTGGCTGCTGAACCAGATCGGATTGCCGTCGATGTCGATGCTGTTGTAGCGGGAATCGAAAGCCCGGATCGAGACATAGCCGCCGTCGCTGGTGCCGTAGTACTTGTCGGCGCTGACGCCGACCACGCGGTCCAAGGCCTCGGGCAGCGTGGTGTCGGGCGTGTTTTCGATGTCGGCGACGGTCACCGAATCCGAAATTCCCGAGGTGAAGCGCTTGATCTGGTCGCGCGGCGTCTCGACGGAGCGGCGGCCGATCACCACGACACCGCCGATGTCGGCGACATCTTCGCCCGATCGGGCGTCGGCGCCCAGCGTCGCCAGGGCGCGGATGATGAAGCCGCCGGTCGCGGAGCCCTCGAAGGTCAGTCCCGAGCCGGCCAGCAGCCGGCGCAGGGCTTCCTCGTTCAGGTACTGGCCCTTCAGCGGCGGCGCGTTCTTGCCGCGCACCAGCTTGGGATCGAACACGATGTCCTTGCCGCTCTGCAGGGCGAAGGCGCGGAGGGCCGGGCCCAGCGGCTGCTGCGCGATCTCGAAGGCGCGCGCCTGGACCTGGGCGTGGGCGGAAGGCGCCGACAGACCGACGGCGAAAGCCGAGACGCCCGCCAGGGCGGCGGACAAGAATTTGTACTGCATGATCATCCCCGTCTCCGGCCTTTGCCGGCAGCTGGGAAGACGCAGTCCGACGAACCTACCCCTGGAAACTCACCGTGAATTTTTGACGACAGCCGGGGCGTCGGCGGGGCTCGCCGACGGGACCATGGCCAGGACGATCTGCTCGCCATCGTCCTTCACCACCTTGATGGGAAAGGCGCGGACGACGTCGCTGACCACGTCGCGAGGCCGCCCGGTATGGAAGACGCCGCTGATGCGGATATCGGCGAGCCGCGGATCAGACAGGACGATGCGCGGACCGCCATAGCGATTCAGTTCGGCGGCGGCGTCCTCCAGCCGGGTTTCGTCCAGCACCACGCGGCCGTAACGCCAGGCGCTGGATTGGACGACATTGGCCGGCTGCACGACAGGCGGGGTCCGATCGGCGAGATCCAGCGCCTCGCCGGCGGTCATGTAGAGCAAAGGCTTTGGCGGCGTCGACGCCGCGCGCGTAGGCAGTAGTGGTTTGTCGGCCGGCTGCTCCACGCCGCGGAAGATGGCCAGCCGCCCCTCCTCCAGCACCACCTCGGCGCGGTCTCCCATCCGCCGGACCTCGAACGCCGTGCCGACGGCGCGGACCTCGTCGTGACCGACGAACACGCGGAACGGGCGGTGACTGTCCTTGGCCACGCGGAAATAAGCCTGTCCCCGCTCAAGATAGACCCGTCGCTCGCCCTGACTGAACCGGGCGCTGACCTTGGAGTCGGTGTTCATCAGCAGGGTCGAGCCATCGCTGAGCGAGATGGTGCGCAGCTCGCCCGGTACGGTGGCATAGTGTTGCGACAGCCGAAGACCGCCCGACACGAAAACGACCAGCGCCGCGGCGACGGCCACCCCTCCGATCGACACGCCCCATTTCGCCACCCGCCGACCAAAGCCGGACCACAACGGCGAGAACTGCAGGATTTCCCGCGCCTCCCGGTCATCGCCCCAGGCCGCCACGGAGTCCCAGATCGCCACGTGGGCCGAGAAGGCCTCGACATTGGCCGCGTCGGCGTCGAGCCAGGCGCGGAACGCCTCTTGGTCGCTCTGCGTGCGCTGATCCGAGTGCAGACGCACGACCCAGGCCGCCGCTTCCCCTTCTGTGCGCTCAGCGTCGGTCATTATCGGGCAGCCGTTGACGAAGGTGACTTAAGGCCTTGCTCATCTCGCGTTCGATGACCTTAACGTTGACGGCGTACCGCGCGGCCAGCTGGGTATAGGTCAGCCCGTCCAGCCTGTTCAGCAGAAAGATATTGCGGGTTCGCTCGGGCAGTTCGCGCAGCGCCTTGGCGGCCTGCTCCAGCGCCTCGCGGCCCTCCAGGATCCGCGACGGCGAGCCCTCGGAGCTGACTAGCTGTAGGTCGGCGATCGGATCGTGCATGCCCTCGAAGCGGACGCTGGCCCGCCGGGCGCGATCGATCAGAACGTGGCGCGCGACCTTGAACAGATAGGCCTCGGAGTTCTCGACACCAGGATCGGCGACGCGAGCCAGGCGCATGAAGACGTCCTGCACACAGTCCTCGGCCGCCTCTGGCGTCAGCGAACGTCGGGCGAAGAACCGCAGAAGCGGCTGGCGATAGGACAGCGCCAAGCTCGCCAGCGAGGCCGGATCGACCGCGGCCAGACGCCCTCCCCGCCTCACAACCCGCCCTCCGTCACGTCACCTCTCTCGGCGCCCCGCCGCAAATGGACGCACCCAAGGTATGAAGACGCAGCGTGACGAAAATTCCCCCGCCCCGGTTTGAAACTATTCGTTGATCGCCGCCGCGCCCCTGCCGACGCTGCGCCCCGATCGCGCCCGTCGCCGCCGTTGGGACCGCTCTGGGAACCGCCCTTCCAGCACTTGTTCGGGAAGGCTAACACTGGGCGAAGGCGCTCTTGCCGTGCGGCCCGACTTGCCCCACGGCTCGGCGAGAGATGAACCTCGGGGGCTCGATGAAACGTCTGTGGGCGGTCGCAACGGCGATCATGGCTCTGATGGCCGGGAATGAGGCAAGCTGGGCGACGGAACTCAATCCCGCCTGTCGCGCGCCAGGTCGGCCCGTCAGCGAACAGGGCTTCGTCCAGATCGGCGGCATCCGGCAATGGGTCACGGTGGACGGCCAGGATTGCGCCAATCCGGTGGTGCTGATCGTTCACGGCGGCCCCGGCAACCCCAACACCCCCTTCGCCCACAACCTATTCGGCGGCTGGGCCAAGGACTTTACCGTCGTCCAATGGGATCAACGCGGCGCGGGAAAGACTTACGGCGAGAACAAGCCCGCCGAGGATGAGCCCTTGACGATGGCGCGGCTGACCGAAGACGGGGTCGAGATGGCGCGCTACGCGGCGCAGCGCTTTGGCAAGCGCCAAGTGATCCTGATGGGCGGCTCTTGGGGATCGGCCCTGGCCGTCAACATCGCCATGGCGCGGCCAGAGCTGTTCAGCGCCTACATCGGCACGGCCCAGCTGGTAAACTATCAACTGGACATGCAGACCAGCTACGCCAAGACCCTGGCGTTGGCGAAGGCTGCGGGCGATTCCGAATCCCTTGCTAAGCTGCAGCCGTTGGGCCCGCCGCCTTGGACGGATCCTCGCGCCTTTGGGATCCTGCGCCGCATCACTCGAAAGTACGAGGCTCAGGGCGCCGAGGCGCCGCCCAAGGACTGGTTCGCTTTCGGTCCCGGCTACGACACCCCTGCTTACGAGGCCGACTACACAGCGGGCGAGGACTACTCCTTCCTGAACTTTGTCGGCTTGCACGGCGATGGCATGGGGCCGCGGATCGATCTGCGAAAGCTGGGGACAAGGTTCGCCATGCCAATCTGGATTCTGCAGGGAGAGGCCGACCTCGTGACGCCTCCCGACGTCTCCAAGCCGTACTTCAACGCAATTGAGGCGCCGCAGAAGACCTGGGTTCTCTTGCCGCGCACGGGGCACGATCCGAACCGGATCATGATCGACGGGCAGCTGGCGGCGCTGAAGGCGGCGGCGGGGACCCGCTAGCTAGGCATACCGCTTCTGCAAGGCAGTAGGAGAGCGACGATGTCGATTTTGGAACAGGGCTTCCTCTCGCCCGACATTGGCCGGTTCATTCGCGAGCATCGGCACACGAATGCGGAAGCCTTCGAACTCGCCGAGGGCCTTAACAAGACCGCCCAGAAATTGATGGCAGCCGCCAGAGTGAAGATAGAGAGTAAGAGCTATAGCGAGAAGAACCTCGCTCAGCTCCTCTTTGTGCGAACTCTATCAAACTTTCAGGGTGCCATTTTGATGGCCGAACGCGGCGCTGTAGTCGAGGCAAGAACGCTGGCTCGGACATGCCTAGAGACAGTCTTCGCCCTCGGAGCCGCCGTGAAAATGGACCAGACCTTCGTCCATAAAATGATTGCCAATGACATGGGTTCGCGGAGAACGAAAGCCTATTGGCTACTTGAGCGGTCGAACCAAGATGAGTTCTTGGCACCAGAGTCGCAGGCTGAACTGCGGGGTTTTCTCGACAAGCTTCAGTCAGAGAATACCCCGACCGGCGGATTTCCAGCTGAAGATATGGCGCGCCGTGGAGGACTACACGATCTCTATATTTTCTTCCGCCAGCTGTCATCGGACGCTGCCCATCCCATGCTTGATGCCTTGAACCGATATGTCGACGACAGACAAGGTGGCGTCGGCGCGGATATTATGTGGGGTCCTGACTGCAGCTCGGCGGAGATTGGGCCAACGATCGAATTGGCCTGCTGCTTCCTTTTGGCCGGAACTGTTGCCTTCAAAGAGATCGCAAACGCCACCGATTTCGATGACATGCTTGAGGCGCACTGGTTAGCCTACAAGAAGCTCATCGGCGACCCAGAAGCCTAGACTAACCAACTGATGGCAACTTCCGAGTCATCAAAGCCTCCAACCAAGCGCGTATAGTCCGCAAAACTGCGGGCACCAAAAATCCCAATAACCCGTTGATTTCATTGAAGATGCGTGGCGGTGAGAGAGGGATTCGAACCCTCGATAGAGTTTCCCCTATACACGCGTTCCAGGCGTGCGCCTTCAACCACTCGGCCACCTCACCAGCGCATTCGGGTCGGGGGTGGTTGAGACCCCCGGCGCGGGAAGGCGCGCAATATACTCAGGGGCCGGCCGGTAGCAAGCGCGTTCCCGACGAAAGACGCGATACGGGCCGTCCCGGGGGCCGAAGGCGGCCGAGCGGGCGGTCGCGGGGGCCTATTCCCGCCCGGCCCGGGGGCCGGCGAGCCCGTTCAGGGCCATCGATTCGATGGCGCCCAGCAGCCGCTCGTTGGTCAGGCCCGGCGTGCCCGGGGCCCACTTGGTGAGCCAGATCAACATGCCCAGGATCAGCTGGACCACCAGTTCCGGTTCGCACGGCGCCAGCGAGCCGTCGGCCATGCCCTCCTCCAAAAAGCGCTCCAGGCGCTTGGAGAGACGCGCCGCCCAGGTCTCGATGGCCTGGCGCTGGTCGGGGTCGAGATAGGAGTTGTCGCCGAAATACAGCTGCGGCCCGTTGTCGACCGCGTCATCGAGCAAGGCCCGCAGGAAGCGGCGCAGCTTGCAGAGCCCCGTGCCGCCGTCGGCGTCGACGCGCAGGAGGAGCGCTTCGAACCGCTCCAGGGAACGCTGGTGGCCGGCATAGGCCAGGGCCTGCTTGTTGGGGAAGTAGTAGTAGAGCGCGGCGTCCTTCAGATCGAGGGCGGCGGCGATGTCGGTCATGGTCGCGGCGGCGAAGCCCCTGGCGTTGATGATCTCGATCGCGGCCCGCAGGATCGCCTCGCGTTTCCTGACCGACTTCTCGCTCTGCGCCAACGGCCTGACGTCGTCCGTCAGGGCCGAGGGGTCGGCACCCTTCGCCAATCGCGCTCTCTCCTCCGCGCGGCGCGCTCGATTCTGTCGTCGAGCGAACGCCGAAATGTGACGCTGATCCGGAACGCGATTTGGATCAATCCGATAAATTCTAACTTGCGCTAAAATATCGAGGTCATATTAAAATCGGCGTAGCCACGCGCGGGATGCAAGACCGGGCGTGCTGGGGCGAAAACATGACGCAAAGCGTCTGCACTGAAGGTCTGGCCCAACCGTCCGTCTCGGCTTTCCAGGCCAGCACGGCGGCGATCCGGCCCCGATCGCCCTTCCCCTACGTCATCACGACCGCCCTTCCCACGGAAGACCCCAGGATTGCTCGAGCTGGGGCGGGAAGAAACGCGGCGATCAATAAATATAAACAGGGAGTTAGGTATGAGAAACGTCCACCTGCTGGGGGTGTCGGCCCTGGCGCTCGCCATCGCTTCGCCCGCCTTCGCGCAACAGAAGGCCGCCGATAACAATTCCATCGAAGAGATCGTCGTCACCGCCACCAAGCGCGAACAGACCCTTCAGGACGTGCCGATCTCGGTGGCCGTCACCGGTCAGCAGACGATCGAACGCGCCCAGGTCAAGGACCTGATCGACCTGCAGTCGGTCGTGCCCTCGCTGAAGGTTTCGCAGTTCAACGCCACCGGCCAGACGAATTTCGTCATCCGCGGCTTCGGCAACGGCAACGGCAACGACGGCATCGAAAGCTCGGTCGGCGTCTTCATCGACGGCGTCTACCGCTCGCGTTCGGCCGCGGCCCTGGACGACCTTCCCGAGGTCGAGCGCATCGAAGTGCTGCGCGGCCCGCAATCGACCCTGTTCGGCAAGAACGTGTCCGCCGGCGCCATCAGCATCGTGACCAAGAAGCCCCAGTTCGAGACCGGCGGCAAGGTCGAGGCCACGATGGGCAACTATAACCAGAAACAGATCAAGGGCACCTTCACCACCCCGCTCAGCGACACCCTGGCGATCCGCCTGTCGGGCAGCCTGAACAAGCGCGACGGCTTCTTCACCAACGTGATCACCGGCAACGACGTCAACACCCGCGACCGCTGGTCGGTGCGCGGCGACGTGCTGTGGGAGCCGACCGACAAGACCTCGGTGCGCATCATCGCCGACTACAACAAGATCAAGGAAACCTGCTGCGCGGTCGCCCAGATCTATAACGGCCCGGCCACCCAGGCGATCGGCGCGGTGCTGGGCAAGCAGATCGGCAATCCGAACGACATCTTTAGCTACAACGTGGTGTTCAACACCGACCCGTCGAACGATCTGTCGGGCAAGGGCGTGTCGGGCCAGATCGACCATGACTTCGGCTTTGCCAAGCTGACCTCGATCACCGCCTACCGGAACCAGAAGAACGCCTCGTTCCAGGACATCGACTTCTCGGGCGCGGATATCTCCAACAACCGCACCGCCAACAACATCAAGACGTTCACCCAGGAAGTCCGCCTGGCGTCGAACAGCGACGGCCCGCTGAACTGGCTGATCGGCGGCTTCTACGAGCACGAAAAGCTCGATACCGGCCGCACCATCACCTACGGCAAGGACATCCGCTCCTACGCCGACGTCCTGTCGGGCGCGGTTCCGGCCACCCTGCTCGGCGCCCTGCCCCCGACGCTGCGCCCGGCCCTGACCGGCAAGTCGAACCTCTACGCGCTGGAATTCCTGCAGAGCCTGGCCACGCCGACCCTGGTCAAGCCGGGTTCGACCTACTTCCAGGCGGGCCAAGGCCTGAACGACTACTACAGCATGACCCAGCGGTCGTATTCGATCTTCGGCCAGGCCGACTACAAGGTCACCGACAAGCTGACGATCACCGGCGGCCTCGCCTATCTGTCGGATGACAAGAAGGCCAGCTCGAACGTGGTCATGAACGACCCGTTCTCGGCGCTGAACCTGGCCGCCGTGCCGCAGTTCCAGGCGATCGGCCTGCCGGGCAACCTGTATCAGGCCCTGGGCGCGCTGCAGTTCTTCTACGCCAATACGACCAACCACGCGCCGGTCAACTTCCCGAACGCCACCGAGTCGGGCGAGCTGAAGGGCGACAAGGTCACCTACGCGATCCGGGCGGCCTATGACTTCGGCCACCACATCAACGCCTATGTCAGCTACTCCACGGGCTGGAAGGCCGGCGCCTACAACCTGTCCTCGGACAGCCGTCCGCCGAACGCCAACGGCGTGGGCCGCACCGCCCAGCCGGAAAACGTCGACGTCTACGAGCTGGGCGTGAAGACCAGCTTCACCGGCGGCTACGCGAACGTCGCGGTGTTCAAGCAGTCGATCAAGGGCTTCCAGTCCAACGCCTATACGGGCCTGGGCTACAGCCTGGTCAACGCCGGCGAGGAATCGGTCAAGGGCTTCGAGTTCGACAGCGCCTGGCGCCCGATCAGCTGGCTGAACCTGACGGCGGCGGCGACCTATCTCGATCCGGTCTATGACAGCTTCACCGGCGCGGCCTGCGTGAACTACGACACCGCCCGCTGCCCGGTGAACCCGGCCACCGGCCTGCGTCCGAACTTCCGCAACCTGACCGGCGACACCCCGGCCGGCATTCCGAAGTGGACCGTCTCGGGCTCGGCGACGATCAACCACGACTTCGGCAACGACTACTCGGGCTATGCCCGCGTCGAGTACGACTATGTCAGCAAGACCCAGCTGACCGAGACCGTGCCGCCGAACCTGAACTCGTACAGCCAGAACGTGGTCAACGCCTCCATCGGCGTCACCAACCGCGCCAACCAGATCGACATCATGTTCTGGGCGCGCAACCTGACCAAGGACAAGTACCTGATCTCGGCCTTCCCGACCGTGGCCCAGGACGGCAGCTACAGCGGCTATCCGTCCCAGCCGCGCACCTACGGGGTGACGGTCCGCAAGAGCTTCTAACGAACTCCAGAGATCCCACCTTCACGGCCCGACCTCACGGTCGGGCCGTTTTGCCATCCAAATTGGCCTGGCCAATTTTCATTGCGCCCTGACCATACCCGTGCTTCAACAGCGCCATACAAGCCGAAGGGCTGGGAGGAAGCGATGGTGTTGAAGGCCTTGCTGGGCGCGGCGTGCGCCTTGATCTTCTTGGCGCCGCTGGGCGCGAACGCCTCTTCGCCGACCCTGACCCGCGCCGACACCCGCGAGGGGCGCGACCTGTCGGGAACCTGGCATTATTCGGTCGATCCCTATCGCGACGGCCTGGAGGGCTTCCACCGGGGCGCGCCCGGCGCGGGGCATCGGCGCTATGACGATGTCGATGTCGACGCCCTGCTGAAGGCCAAGCCGACGGCGCTCTACGAATATGACATGGACCGGAGTCCGACGGCTGTGCTGCCCCAGGGCTGGATCGGCCACGACCCGACCCTGCGCTACTACCAGGGCCTGATGTGGTACGAGCGCCGCTTCGACGCGCCCGCCCTGAAGCCCGGCCAGCGCGCCTTCCTGCGTTTCGAGGCGGCCAACTACACCGCCAAGGTCTATCTGAACGGCAAGCCGGTCGGCGAGCACGAGGGCGGCTTCACGCCGTTCTCGATGGAGGTCACGGACGTCCTGCGGGCCAGCCAAAACCAGCTCACGGTCGGGGTGGACTCCACGCCCAAGGCCGACGGCGCGCCCCCGCCCGTCACCGACTGGGAGAACTATGGCGGGATCACCCGGCCCATGCGCCTGGTCATCACCCCCGGGACCTTCATCGACGAGGCGTGGGTCCGGATGACCCGCGACGGCCGCATCGCCGCCACCGTCAAGCTGGACGGCCCCCAGGCGGCGGGTCAGGACGTGCACGTTCGCGTCGCCGAGCTCGGTCTCGACGTGGCCGGCAGGACGGACGCGAGCGGCGTGCTGAACGTCTCGGCCGCCGCGCCCAAGGCCCTGGTCCGATGGTCGCCCGACAAGCCCAAGCTCTACGACATCGCCGTCGAGAGCCGTGACGACCACCTGAGCGACCGCGTCGGCTTCCGCACGATCGAGACCAAGGGCAGCGAGATCCTGCTGAACGGCAAGCCGATCTTCCTGCGCGGGATCTCGGTCCACGAGGAGGAGTTCGGCGACAACCCCGCGCGCACCATCACCGAGGCCGGGGCGCGGGCGCTGCTCAGCGAGGTCAAGACCGGGCTGCACGGCAACTTCGTGCGCCTGGCCCACTATCCGCACAGCGAGATCACCACCCGCCTGGCCGACGAGATGGGCCTGCTGGTCTGGAGCGAGATCCCGGTCTACTGGCTGGTCGACTTCGGCAATCCGCGCACCCTGGCCCTGGCGCGCGGCATGCTGGCCGACAATATCCGCCGCGACCGCAACCGCGCCTCGATCATCCTGTGGAGCGTGGCCAACGAGACCCCGATCACCGATCTCCGCAACCGGTTCCTCGGCCAGCTGGTCGACGACGTGAAGGCCCTGGACGACACGCGCCTGGTCACCGCCGCTCTGCTGACCGACCGCAAGACGGTCGACGGCCATCCTGTGATCGGGCTGAACGACCCGCTGGCCGACAAGCTGGATGTGCTGGCGGCCAACACCTACAACGGCTGGTACACCGACGACGCGCTGGACGACCTGCCGTCCATGACGTGGAAGGCCACCGACAAGCCGATGGTGTTCTCCGAATTCGGGGCCGACGCCCTGTCGGGCTTCAGCGACCCGGTGCTGAAGCGCAAGTTCTCCGAGGACTTCCAAAAGGCGTACTACGAGAAGACCCTAGCCATGGCGCGGGCGATCCCGACCCTTCGCGGCATGTCGCCCTGGATCCTGAAGGACTTCCGCGCGCCCCGCCGCCAGCACCCGATCTATCAACAGGGCTGGAACCGCAAGGGTCTGGTCTCGCCGACCGGTCGCCGCAAGCCGGCCTTCTTCGTGCTGCGGGCCTTTTACGAGGCGAAGGAAGCGGGGAAGTAGGCCGTCCCAAAACGTCAGACCCCGGATCGGGGAGACCCGCGCCGTTTCGCCGCACGCTCTTTCGATCTTCGACATTGCGTCGGCGGCTGACTCATTGGATGTGTCTAGAACTCGGCGCACCCCACCGCGTCCGACACCTTTTTGTTTAGACCGGCTGGCCGGGCCCCAAGGGCAAGGCCGGCCGGTTTTCTTTTGCGCCCTGAGAAAGTCAGGCGCGGTAGTCGCGTTCCTCGTAGTCGAACCAGTCGAAGTCCGCCGGCGCGGCCGTTCCGGCGGTGTCCTGGCACGCCATGCCCACGAACGCCCCGGTGAAGTTGGGCGCGCCCGGCGCCGTGGCCTCGTCGGACAGGATCGAGGCGTCGAACACCTCCGGCAGCCAGGTCCAGTCGCCCCGCCCCTGCCGGAACGCGAACCGCAAGCGCTCGAAGTCGACCTCGACCCGCAGCTCCACCGGCCCAGCCGCCAACGCGATCGGGCGGGTGAAGCTGTCGGCCTGCGGACTGTCGGGCTGGCAGCTCATCACCCGCAGATGCTTGCCCAGCGCCTCGTCGTGGGTGACGTGCAGATAGTGCAGCTTGGCACCGTTGTAGTAGCAGACCAGGCCAGCCGCCTGCTGGAAGTGCTCGGGCTCGAAGTCCAGCGTCGTCGCCGCCGAATAGCACATCGCCTGCTGGCGGCGAGCGACCAGCGCCTGGCGGAAAAGGCTGCCCAGGCTCTCGCGGCCATAAAGCCGCAAGGCGCCCGGCCGGGCGGTCAGGCTGAAGATCTCGTCGGGATAGGGCGTGCGTAGCCACTGGAAATCGATCGGCAGGTCGGGGCCGTCGAAGTCCTCGCGGATCGGCGCGTGGGGCCAGGGGCGTTCGGGCAGTTCCGGCGCCGGCGTCTCCAGCGTCGGATCGCCCGAGCCGTCGAGGGTGCGGGGCCAGCCATCCTCGCCCCAGACCAGCTTCTGGATCGCCGTCTCGCGACCCAGGACGCAGCGGCCGCGGTTGGGCAATGGACGGCCGCAGAGATAGACGGCGTAGGTTTCGCCATCGGCGGTATCGACCAAATCCGCGTGACCGGCCCGCTGCAGCGGAACATGCGGCCGATCGCGCGCGGTCAGCACGTAGGTGTCGGGATGCAGGTCGTAAGGTCCCTCGAGGCGCCGCGACCGGGCCATGGTCATCGCGTGGCCCCAGCCGGTGCCCCCCTCGGCGGTGACCAGGTAGTACCACCCGTCGCGCTTGTAGAGGTGCGGCGCCTCGGTCAGGCCGATCGCCGTGCCCTCGAAGATCACCTTGCGCGGACCGACCAGGCGGCCCTCGCCGACCGAATATTCCTGCAGCACGATGCCGGCGAACCGGCTCTGGCCCGGCCGGTGATCCCACAGCTGGTTGACCAGCCACTTGCGGCCATCGTCATCATGGAACAGCGACGGATCGAAGCCCGAACTGTTCAGATGGACGGGATCCGACCACGGGCCGTCGATCGTCTCGGCCGTGACAAGGTAGTTGTGGAAGTCGCGCAGAGACGCGCCCGACGCCCCGCCCACGGTCGTGCGGCCATAGCGCTTCACGTCGGTGAAGATCAGCCAGAACTTGCCGTCGGCGTGGGTCAGGCACGGCGCCCAGACGCCGCAGCTGTCCGGATCGCCCAACATGTTCAACTGGCTGGGACGGGTCAGCGGCCGGGTCAGCAGGCGCCAGTTCTTCAGGTCCCGAGAGTGGTGGATCTGAACGCCGGGGAACCACTCGAAGGTCGAGGTGGCGATGTAGTAGTCCTCCCCCACCCGGACGATCGACGGATCGGGGTTGAAGCCGCGCAGGATCGGATTGCGGATCACGGAGACGCTCACGGGTTGGAAGTCACGGACGGGGCGCGGTCGCGCACCAGGGTCCACAGGATGGCGGCGCCCGCTAGGTCCAGCACGCCCAGGGCCACGAAGAACGGGTCGTAGCCGATCCTCGTCACCAGCCCGCCGATCATCAGCGAGAAGATGAGCAGGCCGAGATTACCCATCATCCCGGCCAGGCCCGCCACGGTGGCCACCTCGGTCTTGCGGAAGAGGTCCGAGGCCATGGTGATCACGGTGACCGACAGCGTCTGGTGGGCGAACCCGCCCAGGCACAGCAGGGCGATGGCGGCATAGGGGCTATGGACCTTGCCGACGAACATCATGCCGGTCATCAGGATCGCGCCGAGGGTGAAGGCCACGCGGCGGGCGTTGATCAGCGACACCCCTCGCCCTTGCAGGACGTGGGCGATGGCCGGCCCGGCCAGGCAACCCAGGTCGGCGGCCACGAACGGCATCCAGGCGAACAGGGCGATCTGCTTCAGGTCGAAGCCCCGCGTCTGGGACAGGTACAGCGGAACCCAGAACGACAGGGTGCCCCAGGTCGGGTCGGCCAGGAAGCGCGGCAGGGCTATGCCCCAGAACTGGCCCTGCTTGAGCACCGAGACGATCGACGGTCGCGGGCCAGCTTCGGCCAGCCGCGCCTCCTGGCCGGCGGCGATGCGGGCCCTCTCGTCGTCCGTCAAGGCCGGATGGGTCTCGGGCGAGCGGTACAGCAGCAGCCACAGCGCGACCCAGACGACGCCCAGCGCGCCGGTCAGCACGAAGGCGGCTCGCCAGCTCCAGGTCAGGACGGCCCAGACCACCAGCGGCGGCGCCAGCAGAGAGCCGATCGAGGCGCCGATGTTGAAGACCCCGCCGGCGAAGCCGCGCTCCTTGGCGGGGAACCAGGTCGCCACCGTCTTCATGCCCGCCGGCTGGGCCGAGCCCTCGGCGAAACCCAGCAGCCCCCGCAAGACCGCGAGACCTCTCCAATCGTGGGTGAGGCCGTGGGCCATGGCGATCAGCGACCAGGCGGCGGCGAAGATCGCGAAGCCCGTGCGCAAGCCCAGGGTGTCCAGCACATAGCCACAGACCGGCTGCAGCATGATCCCCAGCTGGAAGGCGCTGGTGATCCAGGAATACTCCTTCACCGAAACGCCCAGGTCCTTCAGCACCGTGGGGGCGGCCACGCCCATGGTCGAGCGGGTCAGGTAGTTGACGATCGCCCCCAGCATGACGAGGCCGATGATCCACCAGCGCAGGGCTCGGATTTTCGGAAACAACGGCGACATCCTCCCGCCGAGCCGTTGGGTCGGCTTCGCTGGATGTTACCGCTACCATCGACAAGCCCCGACGTCCAGACTTGATCGGCGCGGTCGGATTTCAGGCTTCGGCGGACGCCTCCGACGCGCGCTCCGGACGTTCGTGGTTTACATCGCCATGGGTCGTCGCGTGGCGCTCCGCGCGGCCGACGAAGCGGTCCTTGACGTCCTGCTCGCCGGGCTCCCAGACGAAGACTCCGACACAGTCATGCGCCTCGGCGATCTCGGCGGCCAGATCCATGGCCTCGACGTCGTTCGGGGCGGCTTCGGCGATGAAGGTCAGCGACACGCCATCCGCGCGTCTAGGATAAAAGAGATAGGTAGGCATGGAGTGCGCTCCGGCTTCTGCGAGCGGGAGTGAAGGAAGCCTTCCCTCTCAGCCATCAGCGCTCAATAATCGGTGCCAATGATTTATACACATTACCACCCGATTTGAGTACGAACAATATAAAATTTGACCGCGACCAACCTCGATTAGTCGAGTATCCGACACAAGACCGATATCTTAATCGGATTACTGTTTAATTATCATGGTTTATTGGATACATTGCAGCTGGAACTATAGATCAGAAATTTTGATTTTCGCGCGCGAACTCCCAGCGCGATCCCAGGTCAGCTTGGGATCCCGCTCCGCGCCCGGCGAAGATGGCAAGCCGCCGCCCACCTCGAACGGCCTTGCAGAGGACGAAGCCCTTCGGCGACGCCCCCTATCGATAGGTGATTTCCCAGCTGATCGTGACGGGACCGGTCGTTCCGGCGGCGCCGGCGCAACTGGTCAGGCTGGTCATCGCGCCTGTCGGCGAACGATAGGCCGGCTCGTCGGCCAGGGCGCGCGTCGAGCACGACAGCCCCTCGACCTTGAAACCGGTCACGTCGCCGGTTCCGAAGGCGGTCGCCGCGCCCCGGGTCACGGCCTGGCCTGAGAAGCTGGCGAAGGCCAGGTCCACGGCCTTGATCATGACGCCCGGCTTGGGCGTGAAGACATCGGTCCGACTGATCCGGCCCGGCTCGAACCGATAGGTGGTGCTGACCCCGACCCGGTCATCGGCGACCGGGGCCTTGCCGCCCAGGCGATCCAGCTGGTCCTGAGCATAGCTGACCGTGGTCCGCGCGCCCCGGCCCTCCACCTTGACGCCCTTGGCGTAGGCCAGCGGCGCCAGTCGCGCGCCGTCCTCCAGGGTCAGGCGCGGCAGCAGTTGCGGAAACACCCCGTCGGCCACGCCCTGCAGCATCCCGGGCGAGAAGGGGATCGGATAGTAGGGCGTGTTCATGTGCTGCCCCTCGCCGCCATTGATGATCGGCAGACCGATCACGTGGCCGCCATCGCGCAGGGTCACGACCAGCCGGTCATATCGGCCCCGCGCGAACCAGGTCACGGTCCGCTTGGGCAGCCGATCCAGCCAGGCCTGGAAGCGGGGGTCCGGCGCCTGGTCCTTGAAGCCGAGCTCGTTCCAGATCGCGTTCGTATAGATGTACTGCCGCCCCAGGCTGAGGTTCTCGCCCAGGATCCGGTGCTTGCCGCGATAGGCGTCCGTCCGCCGGCCATGGTCCCACATGTCGACCGAGCCGGTGGCTGGATCGAACCAGAAGTCCATGTAGCGGGCCGCGACCCGCGCGCTGAACGCATAGGCCATGGCCTTCTCTTCCGGCGTCAGCACGTCCAGTTTGGCGGCGGCGGTCAGCACCTCGAGAAACGCCGTCTCGCCATAGGTCCCGATGCTGCGACCATATTCGAAGCCCTCGCCGCGCGGGTTGAGGCGCGGCAGCATCAGGTCGACCGAGCGGCGCAGCCAGACGCGGACCTCGGGGGTGGCGGGCATCCCGGCCTCGATCAGGCGGTGGCTGATCTCGCCGATCAGCAGGACGCTGTAACGGTCGAACCGCCCGTCGCCGTCGGTCTCGTCGGCGAAGCCGTACTGGCCGGAATATTGGCGATAGTGGTCCAGCGTGCGGGCCAGCAGGGCCTCGCTGGCGCTGGCGTCCTCCCAGCCCAGCCGATAGCGCAGCCGCGCCACGCTGAACGCCACGCCGTAATAGTTGTTGGGCAGGCCGATCAGCGTCATGTCGCGCTCGCGCACGAAGCGACGCCAGTCCAGCTTGGCCTTCAGCTTCTCCAGCGTGGCGGGCGAGATCGCCTGGTCCAGCAGCCCCGCCTGCTTCAGCATGACGATGGCCTGGCAGTAGTAGTAGACGCCCCAGGTCTCATTGGGGTCGTCGACCGTCATGTCGGCGATCTGGCGATAGGCGGCCAGGTACTTGGCCGACCTGGGATCGCTCCTCGGCGTGTCGATGATCAGATAGGCCAGGCCGACGGCGATCTTGCCCGGCAGGAACTTGTCGTCGGCCTCGAAGACCTTGACCCCGTCCAGGGCCATGTCTCGCTTTTCGGCCAGCAGCTTGTCGGCCAGCACGGCCATGCGCGGCAGCAGGCGCGTCTCGATCGTCTGGTTCATCGGCGCGAGGGCGCCGGCGTAGAGCGGACCGCGCGGATCCTCGGCGGCGATGGCGGGAACGGCGCCGGCGATCGCGAGGGCCGCCGTCAGAAACAGAAGATCACGCACGCGCATCGCTCGCTCATGGCGCCCGCCTCCCAGACGGGTCGGTTATTCGGACGCCATGGCGAAGCCGGCGGCGCCGAGTTGGCATGACCAATCTCAGCGCACACCGATAGATGTCAAGTCGATTTGGTCTTACCAGTTAAACATGGTACCGTCCTGCAGGCGGTTCACCGGCAGGTAGGCGCGCTTGTAGTCGTACTTGGCGGCCTCGGCCTCGTCGATGTCGACGCCCAGGCCCGGCTGGTCGCCCGGATGCAACATGCCGTCGTTGAACGTGTAGGCGTGCGGGAAGACCGCGTCCGTTTCCGGCGTGTGGCGCATATATTCCTGCAGGCCGAAGTTCGGGATCGCCATGCCCAGGTGCAGGGCCGCAGCCATGGTCACCGGCGAGAGGTCGGTCGCGCCGTGGCAACCGGTCTTGACGTGGTGCAGGTCGGCGAAGGCGGCGATCTTCTTCAGGTTGGTGATGCCGCCCGCGTGCAGGACCGTCGCGCGCAGATAGTCGATCAGCTGCTCCTCGATCAGCTGCTTGCAGTCCCAGACGTTCGAGAAGATCTCGCCGACGGCCAGCGGCGTCGTCGTGTGCTGGCGGATCAGACGGAAGCCGGCCTGATTCTCGGCGGGAACCGAGTCCTCCAGCCAGAACAGGCGGTAGGGCTCCAGGTCCTTGCCCAGGCGCGCGGCCTCGATCGGGGTCAGACGATGGTGCACGTCGTGCAGCAGGTGGACGTCCCAGCCCAGAACCTCGCGGGCCTTGGCGAACAGCTTGGGGGTGTGGCTGAGATAGGCCGGGGTCGACCAGACGTTCTCGGACGGCAGATCGTTGTCCGCCGGCTCGTAGAACATCTTGTCCTTGGACACGCCGTAGGTGCTGGGCAGGCCCGGCACGCCGGTCTGCAGGCGGATGGCCTTATAGCCCAGGCCCTTATAACGGACGGCCTCGGCGATGGTCTCGTCGATCGTCTCGCCGTTGGCGTGGCCATAGACGGTGACGCCCACGCGGCTGGCGCCGCCCAGCAGTTGGTACAGCGGCAGGCCGGCGACCTTGGCCTTGATGTCCCAAAGCGCCATGTCGACGGCGGCCAGGGCGCTCATGCCCACGGGGCCGCCGCGCCAGTACGAGCCGCGGTAGAAGAACTGCCAGGTGTCCTCGATCTGGTGCGCGTCGCGACCGATCAGGCACGGGATCATGTGATCCTGGAGATAGCTGACGACGGCCAGCTCGCGGCCGTTCAGCGTGGCGTCGCCGACGCCGGTGATGCCGTCCTCGGTCGTGATCTTCAGAGTCACGAAATTGCGGCCGGGGCAGGTGACGATGACCTTGGCGTCGATGATCTTCAGCATGGACCTAAGGGGTTGGACGTGGCGTTAAGTGGCCTGACCACTTCTATAGAGATATCTGGCAAGATGCTAGTGGCCTTGCCAGTTTCTGGTCGCCAAGGGCTGTAGCGAAGCGAGGAGGCTTGCAATAGGTTGAGCCAAACGCCGGCGCCGCGCCGGCTGGACCAGAAACATATGACCACTTCGACGGCCGAAACCCGCAAGCTCTACCAACAGGTCGCCAACGCGATCGCCGAGTCGATTCGCGACGGCCTGCACAAGCCCGGCCAGCGCCTGCCGTCCGAGCGCGACCTCGCCGAGGACTACAAGGTCAGCCGCCCGACCGTGCGCGAGGCGATGATCGCGCTGGAAATTCGCGGCCTGGTCGAGGCGCGTCACGGGTCGGGCGTCTATGTGACCGAAACCCCGCGCGCCGAGGCCGCCGAGCCCGAGCTCGACATCGGCGCCTTCGAGCTGACCGAGGCCCGCCGCCTGATCGAGGGCGAGGTCGCGGCCCTGGCCGCCGCCACCATCACCGACGAGGAGCTGGCCGAGCTGGCCGCGATCATGGACGACATGGTCGTGGAGAACGACAGCGATCCGCGCGGCGGCGAGCGCGCCGACCGTCGCTTCCACGTTTCGATCGCCCGCGCCAGTCGCAATAGCGCTCTGGTCACCGTGGTCGAGAACCTCTGGGACCTGCGCTACAAGTCGCCTCTGTGCCGGGCGATGCTGGAACGCGCCCGCCAAGTCGGCGTCCGTCCGCTGATCGACGACCATCAGGAGATCCTGCTGGCCCTCAAGGAGCGCGATCCGACCGCCGCCCGCAACGCCATGCGCGAACATCTGGGCCGCGTGATCGACAACCTTCTGACCGCCACCGAGATCGACGCCCTGGAACGCGCCCGCAAGGAAGTGGCCGCGCGCCGGACGGAGCTGGCGCGACGGTCGGCGATCTGAACGCCCCTACTTCCGATAAGCCGGCGCCGTCAGCCGGCTGATCGCCGCCGGCTCCGTCTTGGCGATCTGGTCGGCCTTGGCGGCGAAACCCGCGTCGCCATAGGCCCAGGCCGCCGCGTCGTAGAGCGGCAGGGCCTCGCGCGTGGCCTCCTGGGGCTTGAGGTCCTTGTAGGGAAAGGCCGCCTCGTCGCCGACGAACGGGGAGAGATAGTCGAAGGCGACGCGGATCCCCTGCCCCTTCGGCCCCTTGTAACGCCAGAGGTCGACGCCGACGCAAGGGCCGAGCTCGGCCAGACCGACCAGGGGCTCCAGCGCGAAATAGCTGTAGTGCAGCGCCTTGGTGCGGGCCAGTTCCTCGGGCAGCTTGCCGTCGGGCTGGATCTGCGGGTCGATGCGTCCCGGCCCCGCGCCGGCGATCACCGCCTTGGCGAGGTCAGGCTGGCGCGCGAACAGGGCGAAGGTCGCCAGCTGGGCGTCGTACCAAATGCCGTGGTTGTTCTTGGCCGCGCGCTCCTCCAGGGCGGTCGGAGCGGTCCGCATCCACTGGACGTAGTCGGCGAACCAGCGCTCCAAGCCCTTCTGATCGGCGACCGTCAGCACCTTGGACGGCGCCAGCACGCCGATCGACTCGACGACCCGCAGCAGACGATAGGTGTCGAGCACGCCCTCGGCCCGGCCCGGCGTGCGCCCCGGCACCCCCTGCGCGTAGGTCATCGACGGATTCATCCGCGTGGTCGGGTCCAGGAACCAGACGCGCAGCAGCGCGGCGGCCTTGGTCGCGTACCGGGGATCGTCGGTGAAGTAGTAGGCCAGCGACAGGGCCTCGACCGCGGCGGACATCCGCTCCATCCGGCTCGCGTCGAAGGCGTTGGTGTCCCGTTCGGGGTTCACCTCGCCGTCCCTACGGACATAGGGTTCGCCGTTCGGCCGGGCGGGGTCGGGCCACCAATACGGCCCCATCGAGATATAGTCGTGCTTGTCGCCGCTGGGCGGGACCCGGGACTTGTCGACGACGCTATAGACAGGTCCGGCCAACGCCTGGTCGGCGCGCGCGATCAGAGCCTTGTAGGCGGGCGCCAGGGCTGGGCTGTCGCGGTCGGCCTTAGCGGCGGCCAACCCTCGCGGGGTCCAGCGGAAGGTGCGGCGACCGCCGAAGTCGGCGGCGTAGCCGTCACTGGCGCGGCAGACCGGCGCGCCGCCGACAGGGTCGGCCAAGGCAAGGCAGGGGACGCTGGCCAGCAGACTCGCGCACAGGGCCACGCCCCCGATCACCGATCGCACCATCCCGAAGCCTCCCGAAACGCCGATTTTCGCGGTCGCGACGGAGACCATAACCGATCACGAAAGGGCGGCAAGATTGGTCAGACCAAATTGGCCAAATAAGTTTGAGCCGCTGCGATTTCCCCTTTGCCGCGACGCCCCGCCGACCGCGAAGCCTTGCGCCGCGAACTTGACCGCGCGTGCCCCCGCCAAATGAAAGATCATCGTTATTGAATAAAGTTCGATATTGAGTATCGATATTCATAAAATGAAAAAATGTTCATGTTCGCGCATTGCCCAAATATGCGTTCGGTTCCGACTTTTTGCCGATAAATTTTTGTAATGTTTCGCCTAGGCGAAGTTTTTGACTTATTGCCGCCTCAATTGGCGCAAGGCGTTGCCTTAAAGCGACAGCACCAAGACAAAGCATTTACATATTCGTCATGTGCGATTGACCGCTTCGCCTTCCGACTTCTAAGCCGCCTCAACCGCCGATTTCGACGGGAACGTCAATCTTGGATCGGGCGTGAGGACGTCGGCCACCGCCGGCGCGGGCTGCCCGGAAGGATCGAAAATGAAGTACCAGATTACCCGGGGTCGTTTGCTCGCGACCACGATGATCGCGGGCATGGCCACGCTGGCCGGCTTCGCCGCGAACGCCCAGACCACCGCCCCCGCCGCGCCCGCGGCCGCCCAGAACAACGAGGTCGAGGCCGTCGTCGTCACCGGTTCGCTGCTGCGCCGCACCGACACCGCCACCCCGTCGCCGGTCACCGTCCAGACCAGCGAACAGCTGAAGGCCCAGGGCATCACCACGGTGGCCGACGCCATCCGCAGCCTGTCGGCCGACAATTCCGGCTCGGTTCCGGCCGCCTTCGGCAACGGCTTCGCCGCCGGCTCGACCGGCGTGGCCCTGCGCGGCCTGACCGTCAACTCGACCCTGGTCATGATCGACGGCCTGCGTAACGCCAACTATCCCCTGGCCGACGACGGCCAGCGCGGCTTCGTCGACCTGAACTCGATCCCGTTCAACGCGGTCGAGCGCATCGAGACGCTGAAGGACGGCGCCTCGTCGCTGTACGGCGCCGACGCCATCGGCGGCGTGGTCAACATCATCATGAAGTCGAACTACCAGGGCATGGGCGCGGACCTGTCGGTCGGCACGTCCCAGCATGGCGGCGGCAACCAGTACCGCTTCAACGGCGAGATCGGCCACGGCGACCTCGATACCGACAAGTACAACGTCTATCTGGACGTCGAGTACCAGCGCGACCAGCGCATCCGCATCGACCAGCGCGGCTATCCGTACAACACCAACGACCTGTCGGGCATTCCCGGCGGCCAAAACAACAATCCGGGCGCCGGCGGCAGCACCTTCTATGGTCAGGTCAAGCCGGCCACCCAGGGAACGCCCGGCGACATCTCGACCGGCGTGGCCGTCCCCGGCTCGCTGTGGCAACCGCTGCGCACCTGCGGCGCCAACGCTCCGCTGACCACCTCGGCGGGCGGGACCTATTGCGCCCAGAACCTCGCCACCTTCGGCGACGTTCAGCCCCAGCAGGAGCGCGCCGGCGTCTACGGCCGCTTCACGATCAAGCCGAGCGACGACTTCCAGGCCTATCTGTCGACCAGCTTCATGCAGTCGAAGACCTCGGTGACCGGCGGCCCTCCCGGCATCTCGTCGTCAACCCCGCACAACCTGTCGACCATCGTCCTGCCGGCGGTGCTGTCGAACGGCCAGCTGAACCCGAACGACCCGTTCGCGGCCCAAGGCTATGACGCCTTGATCCGCTACGCCTTCAGCGACCTGGCGACCGGCTCGCGCTACACCAATCGCATGGCCCGCATGGTCGGCGGCGTGGAAGGCACGACCCACGACTGGAATTACAAGGCCAATCTGGTCATCGCCCACGGCTGGCTGGAAAGCACGTCCAACGGCTTCGTCAGCTACAGCAACCTGCTGAGCGCGGTGAAGAACGGGACCTACAACTTCATCGACCCGTCGCAGAACAGCCAGGCCGTGCGCACCGCCCTCGCCCCGGCCCTGACCAAGACCTCGACCACCGACCTGGACTCGATCAACTTCGTGGCCTCGCGCGACGTCTTCAACCTGCCGGGCGGCCCCGCCCAGCTGGGTGTGGGCGGCGAGTTCCGCTACGAGGCCACGAACGATCCGGCCCTGAACCCGGTCAACGACGCGCAAGGCCTCGGCAACGCCCGCACCATCGGCAACCGCACGGTCGCCTCGGCTTTCGCCGAACTGGGGATGCCGGTGCTGAACAATGTCGAGCTGAACCTGTCGGGCCGCTACGACCACTATTCGGACTTCGGCGGCAACTTCTCGCCGAAGATCGGGATCAAGTACACGCCCATCAAGACCGTGGCCCTGCGCGCCACCTTCTCGAAGGGCTTCCGCGCGCCGTCGTTCTCGGAATCGGGCAACTCGGCCAGCCAGGGCTTCACGAACTTCTCGTTCACGAACTACCCGGCCTTCGTCGCGGCCCACGGCGGCAGCGAGTACACCAAGACCTACTCGCTCTCGAACATCACCGCGGCCAACCCCGACCTGAAGCCCGAGAAGTCGACCAGCTTCACCACCGGCGTGGTGTGGGCCCCGACGCGCGGCTTCAGCGTCGCGTTGGACTACTACCACATCAAGAAGAACAACGTGATCGCCCAGGCCAGCGCGGGGACGGCCATCGCCGCCTACTACGCGGGTCAAGCCATCCCGGCCGGCTATGTGGTGACCCCGGACCTGCCGGATCCGGATCACCCGACCGCCCTGCCGCGCATCCTGTCGGTGTCGTCGCCCTATATCAACGCCGACTCGCTGCGCACCAGCGGCATGGACCTCAGCGTCCAGAACACCATGTACCTGCCGGCGGACATCAAGTGGACCAGCAATCTGGAAGCCACCGCGATGTTCGACTTCAAGTACACGCAGGACGGCGTGACCTATAACTACACCGGCAAGGAAGCGCCTTACGCCCTGTCGTCGGGCGCCGGCACGCCGAAGTACCGCGCGTCGTGGAGCAACACCCTGACCCGCGGTCCGATCAGCTTCACCGGCACGCTGAACTATGTCAGCGGCATCCGTGAGATCGACGAGAGCTACACCGGCGACCAGTCGTGCCTGTATGGCGGGGACGGCTTCAAGTGCCACACCAAGGACTTCTACGACTTCGACCTGACGGGCCGGTACGACATCAACGACAAGGCCACGGTCTATGCCGATGTGCTGAACCTGTTCGACGCGGGCCCGATGTTCAACCCGGCCAACTACGCCGCGGTGAACTGGAACCCGACCTACTCGCAGGCCGGCGCCGTGGGTCGGTACTTCCGGCTGGGCGTCCGCCTGAAGTACTGAGTTTCCGAGCTATCTCGCTTACCGGCCGCGTGAGTAGGGCCGGATGAGATGGAAGGGGCCGCCCGCGAGGGCGGCCCCTTTTCTTTTGGCGACCCGAAAAAATGGGCTGAACGGTCCGTTGCTCCGGGTGCGGAAACGCTCTCCAGTTACGTCAGTCTAGGGAGGAGCGGCGCGCCGATGCGTCCGCCCAGAGCTTACGGGGTTGGAAATGACGCGTGGCGGAGCGATGGCCGGAGCGGCCTTGGGCTTGGTACTGGCCTTCAGCGGACTCAGCGGCGCGATCGCCGCCGACATCACCCCGCCCGATAAGGCCTTCGCCCAGCCGGTCGGCAGCGACTACTTCCTGGCCAACTACACGGCCTATGAAGCCTATCTGAAGACCCTGGCTGGCCAGTCGGACCGCATGAAGCTGGTCGATATCGGCAAGACCGAGGAAGGCCGCACCATGTGGGTGGCCATCGTCTCGTCGCCGGCCAACCTGGCCAAGCTGGACCGCTACAAGGAGATCGCCCGCAAGCTGGCCAAGGCCGACGGCGTCAAGGAGGACGAGGCCCGCAAGCTGGCCGCCGAGGGCAAGGCCATCGTCTGGATCGACGCCGGCCTGCACGCCAGCGAGACCATCACCTCGCAGGGCCAGATCCAAGTGCTCTATCGGATGCTGACGCAGACCGATCCCGAGACCCTGCGGATGCTGGACGACACCATCATCCTGTTCGGCCAGGACAATCCGGACGGCATGGAGATGGTCTCGGACTGGTACATGCGGAACCAGGACCCGAAGAAGCGCGAGTTCGGCTCGCTGCCGCGCCTGTACCACAAGTACATCGGCCACGATAACAACCGCGACAGCTTCATGTCGGCCATGGCCGAGACGACCAACGTCAACCGGCAGCTGTTCCGCGAATGGTACCCGCAGATCATCTACAACCAGCACCAGACCGGCCCGAACGGCATGGTCGTGTTCGTTCCGCCGTTCCGCGATCCGTTCAACTTCAACTACGACCCTCTGGTCATGACCGAGCTGCAGGAAGTCGGCATGGCCATGCACAGCCGCCTGGTGGCCGAGGACAAGCCCGGCTCGGGCGCCCGCAGCGCCGCGCCCTACTCCACCTGGCACAACGGCATGGAGCGGTCGGTCGCCTACTTCCACAATTCGATCGGCCTTCTGACCGAGATCATCGGCGGCCCCACCCCGACGACCGTCAACCTGGTGCCGGAACTGCAGTTGCCGGGCAACGACCGCCCCGCCCCCATCGCGCCGCGCGAATGGCATTTGCAGGACTCGCTGGACTACCAGTGGACGATGAACCGGGCGGTCATCGACTACGCGTCGCGCAACAGGGAACGCCTGCTTCTGGGCATCTGGAAGATGGGCGACAACAGCATCAAGCGCGGCTCGAAGGATAGCTGGACGACCACCCCGACCCGCGTCGAGGCGCTGGCCGCCGCGGGCAAGGACAAGCCGGGCCCCTACGGCGCGGCGATCGACCCCAGCCTGTACAAGACGGTGCTGCAGACGCCGGAGAGCCGCGACCCGCGCGGCTATGTGATCCCCGCCGATCAGGCCGACATGCCCACCGTGGTCGCGTTCCTGAACGCCCTGATCAAGACCGGCGTCGACGTGGACAAGGCGACCAAGCCCTTCGCGATCGCCGGCAAGACCTATCCCGCCGGCTCGTATGTCGTGCGGACGGCCCAGGCCTATCGCCCGCATATCCTCGACATGTTCGAGCCGCAGGATCACCCGCACGACCTGGAATATCCGGGCGGCCCGCCCAAGGCGCCCTATGACGTGACCGGCTACACCCTAGCCTACCAGATGGGGATCAAGTTCGACCGGATCCTGGAGGGCTTCGAGGCCCCGACGACCCGCGTGCCGGACCTGATCTCGGTCGCGCCGGGCGCGGTGAAGGGCTCGGGCGGCGCGGGCTGGCTGATCAGCCACGAGGCCAACGCCAGCTTCACCCTGACCAACCGCCTGCTGAAGGCCGGCGCCAAGGTCTATTGGGTCAAGGACGGCGCCAAGGCCGGCAAGACGGCCTTTGGTCCCGGCGCGATCTTCGTCCCCGCCTCGCCCGCCGCCAAGGCGGTGATCGACAAGGGCGTCAAGGACCTGGGCATCGACGCCTACGCCGTGGGCGGCAAACCCTCGGGCGCGACCATCGCCCTCAAGCCGATCCGCGTCGGCCTGGTCGACGTCTATGGCGGCTCGATGCCGTCCGGCTGGAACCGCTGGATGTTCGAGAAGTTCGAGGCGCCGTTCCAGGTGGTGTACCCGCAGCGCCTCGACGCGGGCGACATCGGCAAGGACTTCGACGTCCTGGTGTTCCCCGACGGCGTCGTCCCCGCCCCGGCCGACGGCCCCTACAAGGCCGGACGCGGCGGGCCGCAGCCCAAGCCCGAGGCCATTCCGGCCCAGTACCGTTCCTGGCTGGGCCGGATCAGCGACGACAAGACCCTTCCCCAGATCGCCGACTTCGTGAAGGGCGGCGGCACGGTCGTGGCCATCGGCGCGTCGACGCGCCTGGCCCAGGCCCTGGGCGCCCCGATCGACGTCGCCACGGCAAAGATGGAGAACGGCCAACTGAAGGCCCTGTCGACCCGCGAGCTCTACATCCCCGGCTCGGTTCTGCGCGCCAAGGTCGACGTCAAGCAGCCCCTGGCCTACGGCTCGGGTCCCGACATCGACGTCTTCTTCGACCGCAGCCCGACCTTCACCGTCAAGGCCGAGGCCAAGGGCGTGGCCAAGGTCTCGTGGTTCGACAGCGACAAGCCGCTGCACAGCGGCTGGGCGGTCGGCCAGGAGCGCCTGAAGGGCTCGGCCGACATGCTCGACATCGACGTGGGCAAGGGCAAGGTCTTCGTCTTCGGCCCGGAAATCACCCAGCGCGCCCAGTCGTGGGGGACGTTCAAGTTCCTGTTCAACGGCCTGCTGTACGGGCCGGCGGTGAGCGGGAAGTAGGCGGGACCAGTACCTCCCAAAACGAAGTTCGGCGCCGGAGGGGCAGCTCCGGCGCCGATGATCGCGTCCCGAGGGCTTCTCGGGGGGGAGGGATGGCCCGGGAGGGGCGCGATCGCTCCGGCGTGGGCGGTGGACCGCCCAGGTCGAAGATCTAGATGAACCGCTTGCTGAAGTTCACGTACCAGTAGCGACCCGTCGCGTTGTGCAGCGAGCCGTAGTAGCCAAAGTTCGAGGCGGACAGCGGCGGGTCCTTGTCGCCGACATTGCGGACGCCCAGGCGGACCGTCGAACCGGCCAGACAGCCGTCGTCGAAGGCGTATTGACCGTAGAGGTTCACGGTCGTCCACGCGTTCAGCTTCCAATAGCGCCCATTGATCAGGGTGGAGCCGGTGTCGAACACCTCGCCCACATAGTTGACGAAGGCGCCCGCCCCCCAGCCGCCCTGACGCCAGGTCAGGCTGGCGCCGCCGCGGAACTCGGGAAAGCCGCCCAGCTTGATCTGGTTGCCGGACGAGACGATCGAGACGCCCGGCAGCTTGCCAGCCGCCGCCGCCTCGATCAGCAGTCGTTCGATCGGGCTGGGGGCCTGGTCGAACTTCAGCAGCTTGGCGACATTGACGTCCACGCCGAAGTCGCCCCAGCGCGTCCCGTCCAAGTCATAGCCGAGCGAGAAGTCGACGCCCTGGACCACGCGCGGCTGAAGGTTGGCGTAGGTGTCGTTGATATAGGCGATCGCCCCGACGGTGTTGGTCCCGACCGGCGCGTCGCGCACGACATTGGGATTGAACGACCCGCTCTGGCGCAGCAGCCAGTCGTAATAGATCTGGTTGCCCCCGCCCAGAATGCCGATGACGTTCTTCTCGCGGATCGACCAGAAGTCCGTCGTCAGGGTCAGCTTGCCGAGGGCGGCGGGGATGAAGCTCGGCTGGTAGACGAAACCGATGGTGGCGTTGTCGGCCTGCTCGGGCTGGAGGGTCTTGTTGCCGCTGCGCACTTCCAGCGTCGAGGCGCTGGCGCAGGTGGTCGCGGCCGGATTGTTGATCTTGCACGCCGCCCAGTCGGTGCGGGTGTTGGAGACGGTCGAGCCGTCGCTATAGAACTGCGGCAGGTTGGGCGCGCGGAAGCTCTGCGAGACCGAGCCGCGCAAGGCGAAACCCCGGCCGACCTTCCAGTAGATCGCGCCCTTGGGCTTCAGCACATTGCCGAAGTCGGAATAGCGCTCGTCGCGGGCGGCGATCTGCAGACTGACCTCCTCGACGAACGGGATGCGCATCTCCGGCGAGATCACCGGAACGGCAAGCTCGAAGAAGGCCGAGGCGACTTGGCGATGCGCGGCGACGTCCGGGGCGGCGGAGGCGCCCATCACGTCGGTGTCGTAGGTCACGCCGGTGACGGTGTTGGTGTACTTGATCGTCCCGTCCAAGCGCTTGTCGCGATTGTCGTCATAGGTCTCGCGCCGCCATTCGACGCCGGCGGCCACCCCGACATCGCCGCCCGGCAGCCGGAAGAGGTCCTTCCGGGAGATCTTGAAGTCGGCCAGGGCCAGAGAGGTCTCGCTGACGCGATAGACGTTGATCAGGAACGAATTGATCGTGTCCCGGCCGTTGGGCGTGGCGTCACCCAAGGAATAGTTGTCGAGGCCGCCGCCGTTGAACGGGTTGTAGGCGCTGGCGTCCGTGCGGTTCAGCGCCTGCTGGAACAGGGTGTTGCTGATCGCATTGTGCGTCATGTCCTTGGTGCGGGCCGTCGAATAGAGCAGCGCCGAATCCCACTTCCAGCCTTTCCAATCGCCCTTCAGCCCGCCCAGTAGGCGGTAGCTGTCGTCGGTGACGGTGTAGGTGCGCGGACCCGCGTCGACGGGACGATAGTTGGTGATGGTCATCGCCAGGCCGGAGGCCGGAACGCCGCTCAGATTGGCCAGCCGATTGGGACTGGTCGCCGGACCGAAGGGATTCCAGTAGGCGTTGGCGGCGATGCTGATCGGCGCCGAGCTGATCGGCGCCGACTGCTCGCGGCTTCCCGAGAACAGGGCGTGGTAATAGCCCGCCTCGCCATAGGCGGTGACCGCGCCGAAGTCGTGCTCGACCGTCGAGAACAGGTTGAACCGCTCCAGCCCGCCCTTCAGCGTCCGGTCGGGGTTCTCGTCATAGCGCAGCGGGCGGTCGGCGGCGCCCGTGATCACGCCGGCCTTAAGGCATAGGTCGCCGGCCAGCGGGGCGCTGGAACAGCCGGCGGCTGTGTTGCTGGTCGGCTCGACGTGGAACACGCCCGAGGTCGTCAGGGCGCTGGCGCCTTGGCGCACCGTCGTCGAGGCCGGGATCACCGTGAACGCGCCCCAGGGGCTGGAGGTCGAGCGGTTGTCGAAGGCGGTGTCGCCCTCCCAGGGCGTGCCGACCGTCGCGGCGCGATGATCCTCGCTGGCCGCGTAGGCGCGCTCGCTGGCCATCAGACGGCCGTGGGCGGTGTAGCCGCCGAACAGGGTCAGGCGCGTACCGTCGGCCAATCGCGTCCCGGCCTTCACATTGACCGTGCCCTCGCGGTAGCCGGTTCCTTCCGAGCCGCCAGCCTGAGCCTCCATGCGCAGCCCCCGGAACCGGGTGTCCAGCACGACATTGACCACGCCGGCCACCGCGTCGGCGCCATAGATGGCCGCCGCCCCGTCGCGCAGCACCTCGACCCGCTTGATGCCCGCCACCGGAAAAGCGTTGGTGTTGACGGTCTGGACCGGCACCAGGTTCTCGGTCTGGCTGCCCGGCGCGAGCACGGCGCGGCGGCCGTTCAGCAGGGCCAGGGTGTTGCCGGTCCCGAGGCTGCGCAGGTTCAGCGACGCGACGTCGCCGCGCGCGTCGTTCAGATTGCCGGTGGTGCGGGCCTCCTGGAACTGCACGTCGCCGGCTTGGGGGATCGCGCGAAACAGCTCGTCGCCCGACACCGCGCCGGTCGCCAGGATCTCCTTCTCGCCGATCACCGTCACCGGCAGGGCGGCGGTGCGCTTGGCGCCTTCGATCTGGGAGCCGACGACCACCAGGGTGTCGACGACCTGGGCCTCTTCTTCAATCGCGCGGGCCCCCGCGCTCGAGGGCTGGGGGAGCGGAGACGGCGCCGTTTCGGCCGGAACGGACCGCAGGGTCACGGTCTTTCCGTCGTCCGACTGAACGACCAGACCGGCCGCGCGCGCCAGGCGCGTCAGCGCCTCGCCGTCCGACAAGGTTCCGGCCACCGCCGGGGTGCGCTTGCCCGACGCCGCCTCGAAGGCGAACAGCACCTGGCGGCCCGACTGCCGGGCGAAGGTCTGCAACGCCGCCACCGCATCGCCGGCCGGGATGTTGAAGCTGTGACGCGCGTCCTCCGCCAGGGCCGGCCCCGCCAGCACCGCCGCCGCCACGGACGTCATCAGGAAGCCGCGAACGCCGCGGCCGCGCCGGTCGGACATGCCTCTTAGCCACCCCCTGTTGGTCCCAGCCCTCGCGCGCGCGGGAAGGACTCTTCGATAGACCGACGTCCCCAAGTCGGGCTTCCGCCAGTCCCAGGGGAAGTTTTTGCGCGTCAGCTCCGCCGCGTCAGGCGGATGGCGCCATCGGCGCTTTCGGACGCCCGCACCGGGAAGGCGCTGGTCACGGCGGCGACGAAGCTCTTGGGCTCGGTGGTCTGGAAATAGCCCGCCAGGCGCAGACCCGAGATCGACGGGTCGGCGATGCTGATCTGCTGGCGGTTGTAGCGATTGAACTCGGCGACGGCCTGGGCCAGCGACTGGCCGTTCAGGGCGATCGCCCCCTGTCGCCAGGCCAGGGTCCGGTCGATCTCGCTGTCGGAGACCGGCTGGGCGCGGCTGACGCCGCCGCCATAGGTCGCCGCCACGCCGGCGCGCAGCTTCAGCTCCTCGCGGCCTTGAGCTGGCGCGGCGTCCAGCTCGACCTGGCCCCGCTTGACGGTGACCGCGCCGCCGTCGCCGGCCACGCGCACGGCCAGCTCGGCGCCGCCGTCGGCCTGCAGCACCGCGTCGGCGGCCTTGACCACGAAGGGGCGGATGTCCTTGGCGGCCTCGAAGACCGCCTCGCCCCGCACCAGCTTCACCTCGCGCACGCCGTGGGCGTAGCGGACCACGACCTTGCTGTCGGTGTTCAGCTCGATGCGGCTGTTGTCGCTGAGCACGACGACCCGGCGCTCGCCGATGGCGGTGGCGTAGGCGGTCGAGGTTCCGAACGACATCGTCCCGCCGATCACCAGGGCCACGGCCGCCGCCGCCGC
>NZ_SZWJ01000037.1:0-40621 GCF_012184455.1 Caulobacter sp. SSI4214
CTCAGCGACGCCCGCCAGGCCTTGGCCACCGCGACCAGGGCGGAGCGATCGGTCGCGGCCAGGAACGCCGTAAGGGCCAGGGTCTGCATCCCCTGGACCGCGATCAGCGTGACCACCGCCGCGAAGATCGGATGGGCCGGCTCCAGCGCGTGTCCCGCCTGCCGGAAGGCGTTCAGCGAGACGCCGAAGGCCAGCCCCGACACCAGCCCAAACAGCCCGCCGCTGATCGGCTTGTCGCCCGAGGCCCCGGCGCGCGGCCAGGTGACGACCAGCAGGGCGACGCTGGTCAGGGCCACGCCGGTCCAGCCCAGAGCGCTCAGCCGCTCTCCATAGACCAGCCAGCCCAGCAGGGCCGCCAGAGGTATCGAGCTCTGCTGCACGGCCGTGGCGACCGCGAAGCCCGCGCGGCGCATGGCGACCAGCAGGGCCGCCGTCGCCGAGATCTGCGCCGCCCCGCCGACGATCGACGGGATCCAGAAGCCCGCCCCGGCGTGCGGATTCTCGCCCCGCGTCAGGACGAAGGCCACGAGCACGAAGACCGCCGTGAACGGCAGACCGAACAGGAACCGCACCAGGGTCGCGCCCCAGGGCCCTGTCCCGCCCATGATCGAGCGCTGGGCCGCGTTGCGCGCCACCTGGGCGAACGAGGCGGCGATGGTGATGGGGATCCAGATCATCCGCTGACCTTTATGCCGCCCTTAGGTCGAGCGGCCCTGTCTCGTATGGAGCCCTTACGCCCCTTGAGCGCAAGAACGGCGGCGTTCGTCGCCTTGGTCGCGACGTCCGCATTGATGAGGTTCTTCAGCCATGTCGCCCCGCCCGCCCAAATGGGTTCCCATCCGCCAGGCCGCGCAGTTCCTGCTGGGCGTGCCAACCGAGGGGATCCGCCCCGCCCTGGACCGTATGCTGGACCTGGCCGAGGCCACGCCGCTGAGCTTCGTGGCCGTGGCCGGTCCCGGGGCCGGCGAGGCCATGTGCCAGCTGTGGCGTCGCGGCTATCAGCGCGTCGAGGCGGCGCGCCGGGCCACCTGCGGGGCGGCCGACGAGCGCAGCGACGTTCTGCTGGTGCTGGATTGCCAGACGACGCAAGACACCCGCGCGACGATCGCGGCGACCTACGCCATGCTGCGCCCCGGCGGCGCGATGGTCGTGGACGCCAGCGCCCTGCTGGACGAGGCCTCGCGCCGCGCCCTGGCCGACAGCCTGCGCGAGCTGGGTCTCGACGTGCAACCGCAGGGCCACCTGGGCGCCGAGATCCTGGCCACCCGGCCGTTCAGCAAACGCCACGCGGCCTGATCGGCGCGCGCCAACAGCCATCCCGAGTTGGGAGCTTGTGGGGAACCCGGCCAGGCTGAAGCCCGGCCGGGTTTTCCGCGCGACCTTTAGAACCCGCTGGCGATCGCCGCTTCGGGGCGGCTCTTTTCCTTGCGGGCGAAGAGGTTGTTGAGCGCGTTGACATAGGCCTTGGCCGAGGCCGTCAGGGTGTCGGTGTCGGCGGCCGCGCCGGTGGCGATGCGGCCGTCCTCTTCCAGACGCACCGAGACCTGGGCCTGGGCGTCCGTGCCTTCGGTCACCGCGTGCACCTGGAAGAGACGCAGGGCGGCGCTGTGCGGCACGATCTTGTGGATGGCGTTGAACACCGCGTCGACGGGACCGTCGCCGGTGGCTTCGGCCGTGCTGGAGACGCCGTCGACGTCCAGGGTCAGCTCGGCCGATTGGCCGTCGGTGCCGGCCACCACGCGCAGGCGCGACACCCGGATCTTCTCCGAACCGCGCGCCAGGGCGTCGTCGACCAGGGCGATGATGTCGTCGTCGTAGACGTGCTTCTTGCGGTCGGCCAGGTCCTTGAAGCGGCCGAAGGCTTCCTTCAGCGCGTTCTCGCCCAGCTCGTAGCCCAGATCCTTCAGCTTGGCGCGGAAGGCGTGGCTGCCCGAGTGCTTGCCCATGACCAGGCTCGACGGGGCCTGGCCCACCGACTCCGGCGTCATGATCTCGTAGGTCTCGCGGTTCTTGAGCATGCCGTCCTGGTGGATGCCGCTCTCGTGCGCGAAGGCGTTCTTGCCGACGATGGCCTTGTTGTACTGCACCGGGAAGCCGGTGATGGCCGAGACATAGCGGCTGGCGCGGGTGATGTGGGTGGTGTCGATGCCCGTGCGGAACGGCAGCCGGTCGCCGCGCACCTTCAGGGCCATGACGATCTCTTCCAGCGCGGCGTTGCCGGCGCGCTCGCCCAGGCCGTTGACCGCGCACTCGACCTGACGGGCCCCGCCCTGCACCCCGGCCAGGCTGTTGGCCACGGCCAGGCCCAGGTCGTTGTGACAGTGGGTCGAGAAGATCACCTTGTCGGCGCCCTCGACATTATTGACCATCCAGTTGAACAGGTCGGCGTATTCGGACGGATAGGTGTAGCCGACGGTGTCGGGCAGGTTGATCGTCGTGGCCCCGGCCTTGATGGCGGTCTCGACGGCGCGGCGCAGAAACTGGCGATCGCTGCGGGTGGCGTCCTCGGCCGACCACTCGACGTCGTCGCGCAGGTTGCGGGCGTGCCCGACCGAGCGGGCGATCACGTCGATCACCTGGTCCGGCTCCATCTGCAGCTTGTGCTTCATGTGCAGGTCGGAGGTGGCGATGACCACGTGGATCCGGCCGCGCTGGGTGGGCTTCAGGGCCTCGGCGCAGCGATCGATGTCGACCTGGTGGGCGCGGCACAGGCCGGCGATGGTCGAGTTCTTGACGATCTTGGCCACTTCGCGGACGGCTTCGAAGTCGCCGTTCGAGGCGATCGGGAAGCCGGCCTCGATGATGTCGACCCCCATCTCCTCGAGGATCTTGGCCAGCTCCAGCTTCTCTTCCAGCGACATCGAGGCGCCAGGCGACTGCTCGCCGTCGCGCATGGTGGTGTCGAAAATGACGACGTTGTCGCGCTTGTCGGAAGCGCCGGCGGATACGGAGGTCATAGGGAATACTCGTCGAATGGGTGTCTGCGTGCGGGCTGCGGGTTCAATTGTCCCCTGTGCGCCCGGCCACGACGATGCGCGGCCCCTAGAGCGCCCAGGGGCTGATAAGCAGAAGCGGAAGCAGGTCGCGCGCGACGGTCATAAGGCGCTTTCTACACAGCGCCCTGGAATCGAGCAAGCAATTTGCGCCCGCCGGGCAATCGGTCGCGGCGGGCGCAATTTTATTCCACTCCCGGCTTAGTTGGGGCGCGTAACGATCGGGAAGTCGGGCGGGAAGGCGTCAAACCACCCCACCAGACGCCCCATCGCCGCGCGATCGCCCTCGAGCTTGACCTCGCCCGTCATGATCTTCGGAACCAGCGAGGTCCCCCGAAACAGCGAGTCCAGGAACAGCGGCCGCGCGACCGTCAGGCTGGCGTCGACCTTCTCGTCGCCCTTCGCGGTCTGCGCGACGAGAACGCCGTTTCGCACCTCGACCAGGAATCGCTCGTTCCGATCCGGGAAGGCGAAGATCATTTTCAGCCGCGCGTCGCCGGCCTTTTGGGGATTGAGGCGCACGGCCAGCACGTCGAAGATCATCTGGCTATCCAGCGCGGCGATCATGTCCAGCGGCGTCAGCGAGCCCGGCAGCTTGCGCACCCCGCCCCGTAGCTCGTCGGCGCCCGTGAGGTACATGTTGCGCCACAGGCTGTTCTCGGCCTGGTAGCCCAGCTGGTCGTAGGTCGAGGCCAGCAAGACCTTAGCCTCTTTGTCGCCGTCGTCGGCCATCACGGCGTGATTGAGCAAGGTGGCGGCCCAGGCGTACTCGCCCTTGCCGATCGCGTCCTTGGCCATCGCCCGGACCTTGGCCGCGCCGCCCATGGCCGCGACATAGCGCTTGCCGGCGTCGGCGGGCGGCTGGGGCGCCAAGTGAGCCGGATTGCCGTCGTACCAGCCCATGTAGCGCTGATAGACCGCCCGGCTGTTGAAGCTCATCGACCCGTAATAGCCGCGGTTGAACCAGTCCTTGGCCAGGGTCGGCGGCAGCTGGATGGCGGCGGCGATTTCGTCGCCGGTCATACCCTCGTTCATCATCCGCACCGTCTGGTCGTGCAGATACTTGTAGGCGTCGCGATGGTCGGCCAGGAACGCGCGCACCACCGCCCCGCCGAAGCGGGGCCAGCCATGGCTGGTGATCATCGTGTCGGAGACGTCGCCGAACAGGCGGATCGACTCTGTCAGGTCGTCGGCCCACGCCTTGCTGTCGCGGACCAGCGCGCCCCGGGGGGTCAGGATATTGTGCATCGAGACATTGGCGTTCTCGGCCATGTCGACGATGCGCAGGTCGGGGAAATAGAGGTTCATCTCGGCCGGGGCCTCGGTCGAGGGCGTGTACTGGAAGCGGATCTTGACCCCGTCCAGCGTCAGCTCCTGCCCCGTATGGTCCACCGTGATCGTCGGCGGGATCAGGGTGATCGAGCCCTTGGCGATGTTCTGGCCGATGCCGGAGGTGATCTGCCCCTCGACGCCCGGCGGCAGCATGACGCCGAACTGGTACTGCGCCCTGCGGCTCATGGCGTTGCCGGCCAGGATGTTCTCGGCCGCGACCTCCTTCATGAAGCCCTCGGGCGCGACGATGGCGACCTTGCCGGCCTTGACGTCGGCTTCGTCGACCACGCCGCGCACGCCGCCGAAGTGGTCGCTGTGGCTGTGGGTGTAGATCACCGCCTTGACCGGCCGCGCGCCTAGCTTGGCGTTGGCCAGCTCCAGGGCGGCGCGCGCGGTTTCCTTCATGGTCAGCGGGTCGATGATGATCCAGCCGGTGTCGCCGCTGATGAAGGTGATGTTGGAGATGTCGAAGCCGCGCACCTGCCAGACGCGGTCGGAGACCTGGAACAGGCCGTTCTTGGCCAGCAATTGCGCCTGCCGCCACAGGCTGGGGTTCACGGTGGCGGGCGCCGGCTTCTTGAGGAAGTCGTAGACCGACAGATCCCAGGCCGTCTGGCCGTCCTCGCGCTTGATCAGCGGATCGGCCCGCGTGCCTAGAAAGCCGTGCTCGGCGAACTCGAAATCCTGGCGGTCGTCCGCCGGCAGGCTGGCCGCGAAGACCTTTTGGGCCTCGACCGTGATCGGGCTGGCCGGATCGCCCGCCCTCGCCGCCGTGCTCGCCATGGCCAGAGCCAGCACGCTCCCCGCCAGCATCTTCCCGCGCATCCCGTCCCTCCGATATTTTGAAACTTTGTAGTTTCATTCTACATAGCACCGATGAGCGGAGTCGCGAAAGCCCCTAGCCCCAAGCCCCCCGTCCCGCGAGGTCGGCCAGGCTTACCGAAGCCCCGCGTCGACAAGGCTGCGCGTGGCCAGGCCGTGCTGGACGCGGCGATCGAAGTGTTCGCCGACAAGGGCTTGCAGGCGGCGACCATGCAGGACGTCGCCGACCGCCTGGGCGTGGCCAAGATCCTGATCTATCGGCTCTATCCGTCGCGCCAGAGCCTGATCGACGCCCTGTTCGGCGACCTGCTGGCGCGGATCGAGGCGTCGGCCGATCAGCCGTGGGGCGGCTACGGCTCCAGCATCGCGCGGCTGGTGGAGATGTCGCGCGCGACCCATCCGAAGCTGGCGCTGCTGTTGCTGCGCGACGCCCGGGGCGCGCCCGAGGCCGCCGCCTGGCGCGAGGCGCTGGAAACCCTGCTGACCCGACTGATCGAGCCGTTCGTGGCCCCGCCGCCCGGCGCGTCGGAGACCGCGCGTCTAACCTGCCGCCACGCGGCGCGCACCTTCATGCCGTTCGTGATCGAAGCCTGGGCGGCCGGGGTCGAGGAAACCGACGGCATGGACGACGCCACGCGGACGCTGTGGTTCGGCGAGATCGTCCGGGCCTGGCGCGAGGCCACCTACAGAGCGGCGGGCGTCAGCCCTGTTCCTCCGCCGCCGCCTCGCGCTTCTTGAGCCAGGCGCGGCTGATCAGGCCCATGCCCAGCCAGATCACGACGGCCAGGGCGATCATCACGATGTGCTGCTTGCCGCCGCCCTTCAGGGCCTGCACGATCGAATTGCCGGCGAAGGCGGTCAGGGCGATCTTCGGCACGATGCCGATGGCCGTGCCCAGGGCGAAATCCTTCAGTTTCATCGGCGTGACGCCGGCGGCCATGTTGACCACGATGAACGGCGCCGAGGGCACAAGGCGCACGATGAGGCTGGCCATGAAGCCGTTCTTGCCGATCATCCGCATGAACTTGTTGACGCCCTCGCTGGCGAAGTCGCGCAGGATCCTCGCGCCATAGGCCCGGCCCAGCCAGAAGCCGACCAGAGACGAGACCAGCGTGCCGATCCAGCTGTAGGCGAAACCCGCCCAGGGTCCGAAGGCGACGACCGCCGCGGCGATCAGCACGAACTGCGGCACGCCCAGGAAAGCCATGACCGCGAAGGCCGCCACCGCAACCGGCAAGGCCCAGGGTCCGGTCGCCGCGCCCAGCCAGTGCTCAACCGCCGCCTCGCCGTTGACGCCCAGAAGCTGCGCGCCGAACAGGAAGACGACCCCGACCCCGCCGAACAGAACGAACGACACGGCGATCGTCCGCCAGGCGCGGGCGTCCATGTTCGTCACGAAGTCGATGATACGGCGGATCACGCGCCCTCCTCGCCCAACCGGCCATCCGGGTCAAGCGCCCGCGCTGGTTGCAATGGAAACAGGCGAATTTCGGGCAAAGACCGCGAATGTCCTTCTTCGTAACAGAAGGTTAAAGCGCCGGACCACGATCCGGGGACGCCAATACTCGTCGGTCGCGATATTTCGGTTGCGTGTTCTTCACAGGATGGCGTTATTTATCCACAGGCCGTAGGTCACGGAAAACCTTGGCCCTGTAAGGAGTCGCGGACGTGAAAACCCTGGCTGTCATCTCTCGCAAGGGCGGCGCGGGCAAGACGACGCTGTCCGTGAATCTAGCCATTACCGCCCACCTGGCGGGCCTGAAGACCATGCTGGCCGACATCGACCCCCAGCGTTCGGCCTCGGACGTCCTGCGCGCCCGCAACGGCGATGGACCGGCCCTGGCCGAGATCACCGCCGGCAAGCTGTTCTCCGCCAAGGTGCAGGCCCAACAGGCCGGACTGGACCTGATGGTCATCGACACACCCGCCGCGCCCGAGACCGACGGCCTGCAGGCGGTCAACAGCGCCGATCTCTGCGTGCTGGTCTGCCGCCCGACCTTCCTGGACATCGCCTCGGCGGTGCGCTCCGCCGAGGCCGTGCGCCGCCTGGGCCGCAAGGGCGTGATCGTGTTGAGCCAGGCGCCGCCCCGGCGCAACAACGCCGAGCCGTCGGTCGTGCTGAAGGCCGCCGAGGCGCTGCGCTTCACCGGGATGCCGCTGGCCACGGTGGGCATTCGCGCCCGCGCGGTCTTCCAGCAGTCGATCGCCCACGGACGGTCGGTCTGCGAATGGGAGCCGGGCTCGCCCGCGGCCGAGGAGATCACCCGCCTCTGGGATCAGATCGCGCCGATGCTGATGGGCCGCGAGGTTGTCCCCAGCCTGACCGCCCAGGCGGGCCAGCGCTAGCGATCGCGACGCGCGAACGCCGCTTTTCGCGCGCGCGCCCAAAACGCCTTCGACGCCCCTGGAAACGTCCTCGCCCGCGTTGCGCCGCGGCGAACGGGGGCGTAAAGACCCCCGCAATCCTGAAACGGCCCACGCGAAGGGCCAGGCAAGCACAGGGGAGTCCTGCATCATGTCGCTCGAGTCCGCCGCCCTGCGGCGCATTGCGCCGTCGGCCACCATCGCCATCAGCGCCAAGGCGCGCGCGCTGAAAGCCGCCGGCCGTGACGTGATCGCCCTCTCGGCGGGCGAGCCGGACTTCGACACGCCGGACAATATCAAGAACGCCGCGATCGAGGCGATCAAGGCCGGCAAGACCAAGTACACCGACCCCGACGGCATGCCCGAGCTGAAGGCCGCCATCTGCGCCAAGTTCAAGCGCGAGAACGGCCTGGAGTACAAGCCGAGCCAGATCCACGTCGCCCCGGGCGGCAAGCCGGTGATCTACAACGCCCTGGTCGCCACCCTGAACCCGGGCGACGAGGTGATCATCCCCGCGCCGTACTGGGTGTCGTATCCGGACATGACCCTGCTGGCCGGCGGGACGCCGGTCTCGGTGGAGACCACGGCCGAGAGCGGCTTCAAGCTGACCCCGGCCGCGCTGGAAGCGGCGATCACGCCGAAGACCAAGTGGCTGATCATCAACAGCCCCTCGAACCCATCGGGCGGCGCCTATAGCCGCGCGGAACTGGCCGCCCTGGCCGAGGTGCTGCTGCGCCACCCGCAGGTCTGGGTGCTGACCGACGACATGTACGAACACCTGGTGTTCGACGACTTCGAATTCACCACCATCGCCCAGGTCGAGCCCAAGCTCTATGACCGCACCCTGACGATGAACGGCGTCTCGAAGGGCTATTCGATGACCGGCTGGCGCATCGGCTACGCCGGCGGTCCCGAGCCGCTGATCAAGGCCATGGGCAAGATGATCAGCCAGACGACCTCCAACCCCTGCTCGATCTCGCAGTGGGCGGCGCTGGAGGCGCTGAACGGCACGCAGGACTTCATCAAGCCGAACGCCAAGCTGTTCCAGGAGCGTCGCGACCTTGTCGTGTCGATGCTGAACCAGGCCGCCGGCCTGCACTGCCCGACCCCGGAAGGCGCGTTCTACGTCTATCCCTCGTGCGCCGGCCTGATCGGCAAGACCGCGCCCTCGGGCAAGGTCATCGAGAGCGACGAGGACTTCGCCGGCGAACTGCTGGAAGCCGAGGGCGTGGCCGTCGTGCACGGCGCGGCTTTCGGTCTCTCGCCGTTCTTCCGCATCAGCTACGCGACCAGCAACGAGGTCCTGGAAGACGCCTGCGCGCGCATCCAGCGCTTCTGCGCCAGCGTGAAGTAGACGCTTGATAGTTCCTCCCCCGCGACGCGGGGGAGGTGGCCCAGAGGGCCGGAGGGGGCTAGCTCGGATTAAGCAGCACTTGCCCCCTCAGTCGCTCCGCGACAGCTCCCCGCATCGCGGGGGAGCATCCTGTAACCCCTACCCATCAATCCAGTCCGTCAGGCCCTCGCGGGCATGGACCTCGCGCAGCGCCGGCCGCTGGCGGATGCGGTCTAGGTAGCGCTTCAAGTTCGGCCACGCGGTCGCCGGCTTGGGCATGTTGCGCGTCCAGCGGCACAGGATCGTGGCCAGCAGGTCCACCGTCGAGAAGCGATCGCCGACGATGACGTCGCGATCCGCCAGATGCGCGTCCAGGCGCGCCAGCCCCTGCTCGATGCGGAAGCGGGCCGCTTCCTTCACCGCTTCCACGGCGTCGCCGCCGGCGGGCTCGTGCGGATAGAACCAGGCGCGGAAGTGCGGCTGGAAGCTGTTGGCCAGCCAGAAGCTCCAGCTCAGATAGGCCGCCCGCTCCGCCGAACCCGGAGCCGGCGCGAAACCCGCTTCCGGGTGACGCTCGGCGAGCAGCGTCGCGAGGGCGGCCATCTGGGTCACCGGCTTGCCGTCGATGATCAGCGTCGGCACGACGCCGTCCGGATTGAGCGCCAGGTAATCCGGCGTCTTGTGCTCGCCCTTGTCGAAATCCAGCAGCTTCAGCTCGAACGGGACGCCAAGCTCCAGCAACATCCAATGGATGGCCGTGCCGGCCGTGCTGGGTGAACCATAGAGCTTATACATCGAAACCCTCCGCGCGATGCGGCGGGATAAGCGGCTGCTTCCCAGAGAGGGTCAAGCCAAAGGCCCGGGCTGGACATGAAACCGCCGCCTCAGCGGTCAAGTTTCGCTTGCCATGCCCGCGAAGATTGTTCTTGATACGTTCCCCACCGTTCGGAGGCGCCCATGTCCGTTCGCGCTCTTCTCGCCGCCCTGCTGCTCGTCATGGCCGGACCGGCCCTGGCCGATCCGGCGATCGGCAAGCGGGTCGACGCTGTCTTCGCCGACGACGCCGTCACCCTGACCGAGGCCGGCAAGACGGTGCTGGTCTATCGCGCCAAGCCCTTGGATCCCGCCGCCGAACCCGGCCGCGCCAACTATGTCGGCGCGCTCTACGCCCCCGACGGAACCGCCCTAATCGAGGATGGTCCCGGCGATCATCCCCATCAGCGCGGGATCTGGTGGGCCTGGATGAAGGTTCAGACCGACGGCAAGTCGGTCGCCGACGGCTGGTACATGAAGGGTTTGTCCTACTTCGTCCGCGAGAAGCGTTTCCTCGGCGACCCTCAGGGCGGCGGGACCCTGACGGTCGACGTCGACTGGATGGTCAATTCGGGTCCGGAACTGGTCTATGTGGCTCGCGAGACGACCCGGATTACCGTGCGGCCGCTGACCGCCGGGTCGCGGCGCGTCGAGTTCGACACGGCGATCACGTCGCGCGTCGACGCCCTGGGGCTAGGCGGCAGCGACGACGATCGCGGCTTCGGCGGCTTCTCGATGCGGCTGGTGGAGCCAGAGCACCTGACCTTCGCCTCCGGCGGCAAGCCGATCGCGCCGGGCGGCGCGGCCGTGGACGCTGGTCCATCGATGGGTTTTGCCTGGCGAGGCGGCTCGAATACGCCCGCCTGGACGGTGGGCCTGGCCTGCAGGGCGAACGGACAGGCGGTGACGCGCTGGATGCTCTATAATGAGCGCTCGATGCAGAACTGCGTCTTCCCGGGCCGCGCTCCGCTGGTGCTGAGGAAGGATCAGACGCTGCGCCTGCAAGAAACGCTGGTCATCCGCCCGGCCAGCCGGAAGAAGACCCCGTAAGCGCCCGAAAGACCACGAAGAATGGCCGACATCGTCAATCTGAACCAAGCGCGCAAGGCCAAGGCCAAGGCCGACGACAAGGCTCGCGCCGCCGAGAACCGGGTCCGGTTCGGCCGCACCAAGGGCGAGAAGACCCTCGACGCCGCGCGCGCCGAAAAACTCAAACGCGACCTCGACGGCGCCAAGCGCGAGGACTGAGGCCCGTTCGATGGCTGGATTGAAGAAGCGGTCGGTGAACCTGGCCGGCCACGCCACCTCGCTGGCGCTGGAGCCCGAGTTCTGGGCGGTGCTGGACGATGCGGCCTCGGCCGAGGGGCTCAGCCTGGCCGCCTTGGTCCAGCGGATCGACAGCGCGCGCGGCGGGCGGCCTCTGGCCTCGGCCTGCCGGGTGTTCGCGCTGTCGCGGGCGGGCGGCCAGAACCCACCGAACGCGCTGTAAGCCTGGCGCCGATCACCGCCGCTCTACGCCCGGCTTCCGTGGCGTGGGGAGCGGGATCGGTTGCGGATTGGGCGCGCGCCGGGCGATCCGGGGCGCGGCGGGCAGGGCCTGGCGCCAAATGGCCTGATCACCGGCCATGACGCCGAGGCGCCAGGCGCCCCACACCGCCATCGCCACCGCGACGACCAGCGCCAAGGCCCAGATCATCCCGCCGCGCGGACGCCGCTGGGCTGAGCGGCCGCCCCGCGCGAGGGTCTTCACGACCTTACCCCGCCGGCTTGGGCGCGTCGGGCAGCTTCGGCGCCGAGGCCGAGATGTTCACGTCGACCTGCTTTTTGTGGCTGAAGCCGCCGTTGAACATAAAGAAGGCGAGCACCGCCACCAGGACCACCAGGCCCCCCACGATGAAGGCCAAGCCGCTGTTGCCGCCGCCGCTGGTTTCCTCGGCCATCTGGGCCTCCCTATTCATTGAGGTTGTTTCTGGCGGAACAACGATAGGCGAGCCGGGAGGTTCCTCCCCTCGCCGCCGCGGGGGCGGGCGGGCGCGGACCGCGAAGGGACTTAAGCCCCGCGCGGTTTGTGCTACATATGTTCCATGTTTCCTGACGACGACTCGCCGGAATCCTCGCAAGGGTTCCCGGGCGACCTGCCCTCCCCGCGCATTTCGGACCTCGCCCGCGCCCGCCCGCCGACGAGCGCGTCCCCGCCCGACTATCTGGACGGCCTGAATCCCGAGCAGCGCGAAGCGGTCGAAACGACCGAGGGGCCCCTGCTGGTCCTGGCCGGCGCCGGCACCGGCAAGACTCGCGTCCTGACCACCCGCCTGGCCCATATTCTGGCCACCGGCCGCGCCCGCCCGTGGGAGCTGCTGGCCGTCACCTTCACCAACAAGGCCGCGCGCGAGATGCGCGAGCGGATCACCCACATCATCGGCCCGGAGGCCGAGGGTCTTCGCTGGCTGGGCACCTTCCACTCGGTGGCCGCCCAGATCCTGCGCCGCCACGCCGAGCTGATCGGCCTGAAGTCGAACTACACGATCATCGACACCGACGATCAGGAACGGCTGCTGAAACAGCTGATCGAGGCCGAGAACATCGACGCCAAGCGGTGGACGCCCCGGATCCTGTCGCAGATCATCGACGGCTGGAAGAACCGAGGCTGGACGCCCGACCGCGTGCCGACCAGCGAGGCCGGCGAGTTCGCCAACGGCAAGGGGATCAGCCTGTATCGCCAGTACCAGGAGCGGCTGCGCATCCTGAACGCCTGCGACTTCGGCGACCTTCTGCTGCACAACATCAGCCTGTTCACCGGCCATCCGGACGTGCTGGACGAGTTCCAGCGCCGCTTCAAATACGTGATGGTCGACGAGTACCAGGACACCAACGTCGCCCAGTACCTGTGGCTGCGCCTGTTGGCCCAGGGCCGCCAGAACGTCTGCTGCGTCGGCGACGACGACCAGTCGATCTATGGCTGGCGCGGGGCCGAGGTCGACAACATCCTGCGTTTCGAGCGCGACTTCCCGGGCGCCAAGGTCGTGCGCCTGGAATGCAACTACCGTTCGACCGAGCACATCCTGGCCGCCGCCTCGGGCCTGATCACCGCCAACAAGGGCCGCCTGGGCAAGACCTTGTGGACCCCGGCCAAGGGCGGCGAGAAGGTCAAGGTGTCAGGCGTCTGGGACGGCGAGGCCGAAAGCCGCCTGATCGCCGACGAGATCGAGCGCGCCAAGAAGGCCGGCCGCAAGTACAGCCAGATGGCCATCCTGGTCCGCGCCAGCTTCCAGATGCGCGCCTTTGAAGAGCGCTTCGTGATGCTGCAGATCCCCTACAAGGTGGTCGGCGGCCCGCGCTTCTTCGAACGCGCCGAGATCCGCGACGCCCACGCCTATCTGCGGCTGATCCAGTCGCCCGACGACGATCTGGCCTTCGAGCGGATCGTCAACACGCCCAAGCGCGGCATCGGCGACACCTCGGTGCAGAAGCTGCTGCAGATCGCCCGGCTAGAGGGGATTTCGACCGTCGAGGCCGCCCGCGTGATCATCGGCGGCGACGACCTGCCGGCTCGCACCCGCACGGCGCTCAGCAACTTCATCCGGGATCTCGACCGCTGGCGCTCGCTGGTCGGTACGCTGCACCACCAGCGCCTCTTGGAGACCGTGCTGGAGGAGAGCGGCTATACCGACGCCCTGCGCCTCGACAAGGGCCCGACCAGCCAGACGCGGTTGGAGAACCTGAAGGAACTGGTCCAGTCCATGGGCGCGTTCGACACGCTGGAGGCCTATCTGGAGCACGTGTCGCTGGTCATGGACCTGGACCGCGAGGCCACCGGCGACGCCGTCTGGATCATGACCCTGCACTCGGCCAAGGGCCTGGAGTTCCCGCTGGTCTTCCTGCCCGGCTGGGAGGAAGGCGTGTTCCCCAGCCAGCGCAGCATGGACGACAAGGGCGAGAAGGGCCTCGAGGAAGAGCGGCGCCTGGCCTATGTCGGCATCACCCGCGCCCGCGAGGAGGCGCGGATCAGCTTCGTGGCCAACCGTCAGGTCTATGGTCGCTGGACGTCGCAGCTGCCCAGTCGCTTCGTCGACGAACTGCCGATCGCCCACGTCGATGCGGCGTCGGAGACCGGCTACTACGGCGGCGGTCCGGGGATGCAGTCGACGGCGGCCTCGCGCTGGGACGATCCCGGCACGTCCGCCTTCCAGGCCGGCAGCAGCTATGACAGCCCGGGCTGGAAACGAGCCCAGGAGCGCACGGCCGGCTTTGGCGAGCGCGGCGCGGCCTGGCGCGGCGCGGCCGGCGTCCGCTCCGGCTCTTCGGCTCGCTCTGCTCCGATCGAGGGCGAAGGCCGCTTGGTCGCGGTCTCCGCGCCCAGCAACAGCGCCTATTCGCGCGGCGACCGGGTGTTCCACGTCAAGTTCGGCTACGGCAAGGTGACGGGGATCGAAGGCAACAAGCTGACCGTCGCCTTCGACAAGGCGGGCGAGAAGAAGGTCATCGACAGCTTCGTCGAAAAGGCCTGAGCGCGCGGGCGACAACCTTCGGCGCGGATCAGTCGGGAGCGCGCGGCGTGGGTGGGATCGCCTCCAGCCACCGCCGCGTCCGCGCCGGCGTCTTGAACCGGTGTTTCCGGGCCCCCGCCAGCGCCGGATCGGCCCAATAGCCCTCGCGCTTGGCGTTGGCGGACAGGTGCGTGTCCCAGGTCCAGCGGATCGGGTGGTCCTTGCGCAGCCAGCGTCGGAAGTCCTCGCGGTTGCCCGTGCCGGGCCAGAGCTCGCGTCCGGACCACGCCCGCAGGAACGAGCGCCGCAGCACGCGGCCCATGATCACGGCGCGGGAATAGTCCAGCCAGATGATGTCGGTGGCGCGGGGCAGGATCTGGGGCAGCGCGCCCTTGGAATAGTTGCCGTCGGTGACCCAGGCCTCGCCAGCGATGGCCTCGCCGACGACGCGAGCCCATTCCTCGGGCGCGTCCGTGCTGAGCCCTCGCCAATCGGCTTGCCAGTTCAGAGCGTCGAGCTCGACATGCGGGATATCCAGGCGGGCGGACAGGGCCCGGGCCAGGGTCGACTTGCCAGAGCCCGAATTGCCGAGCACGGCGATCCGCCGGCCGCTCAGTGCGATGGCTTCGCCCGCGTCGCTCATGTCCTCCTCCGCGCGATCAGCCACGTCTCGCCGCCGCCGACCAGCACGAGAACAAGGTTCGTCAGGATCGAAAGTGTCAGCGGGCTTACCAGTCCCGCCACGGGAACCATGGCGGCCAGCATGACCAGCCCCATGAGGCGGGTCGGCGATCCCCTCCGGAACACCGCCAGCTTGAAGACCAAAGTCCCGAACAGGAACAACGCCGGGCCGCCGATCACCGCGGCCACGACCTTGATGTCGGCGGAGCCCAGCGGATGGTGGATGACCCACTCGTCGCCGACCGCCGCCACGATGATGCCCGCCACGGGCAGGATGTGGGCGTAGGTGTAGGCCACGCGCGCGATCGCGCCGGGATCCCTCGCCTCCTCGATGGCCTTGCTGGCGGCCTCCGCGGTCGAGGAAAAGTAAATCCACCACATCGCCAGACTGCATATGAAGGCGCTGGCGAACGCCGCCATGACGGGAGGATCCCAGGGCATTCCCATCACGGTGCTGCCGCTGACAATGATCGACTCGCCCAGGGCGATGATCGTGAACAGGGCGCAGCGCTCGGCCATGTGACCGCCCTCGACCTTCCACTCCTCGCTCTTGGTGCGGCCAAGACCGGGCGTCCAGAAGCCGACGGCCGGCGAGAGATACTCTATCCCCAAGGCCAGACCCCAGATCGCCAGTCGCGCTTCGCCCTGGACGAAGCCCCCGGCGATCCAAAAGACGGCGGCGAAAGTCAGCCAGCAGAGGATGCGCGCGAAATTGGCGCGATGCTGAGGCGCGCGCCAGGCGCTCCAAAGGAAAAAGGCCGTGCGCCCGACCTGCATGATGACATGCCCGGCCGCGAAGGCCAGCCCTCGCTCTCCGAAGGCGTCCGGGATGGCGGCCGCCAGCACCAGGGCCGCGGCCATCATCGCGAACAACATCAACCTGACCGGCCCGCGCTCCGGATCCAGCCAGTTGGTCGCCCAGGCGGTATAGATCCATGACCACCAAACCGCCAGCAGCAGCAGGGTCGCATGGACCAGACCGGGGCCGTCGGGATGGCGCAGCACCGCGTGCGAGAGTTGGGTGACCGCGAACACGAACACCAGGTCGAAGAACAGTTCCGCATAGGTCACGCGGGCATGTTCGTCGGCTTTGCGCTCTCGAAGCAGCGGTGTCTTGGTGTCGGCCATGCCGTGGTTGACCACAGCCAGGACACGGAGGCCAGAACCATCCGCCGTTTCACGCGCTCTAGCGAAATGGAACGTCTGGACCCGACCCTCGATCGCCTGAGGACCTTCGCCCTCAGCCCTCCCGTCGCCTGTGGCGCGCCGATCTGCGCGCTGGTCGGCTTACTGGCCGGGTTCGCGTTGCGGACCGGCCCCCAGGACGCCGGCTTCACGCCCCAGATGGAACCCGCTCGGCCCCAGCTCGAGGCCGTGGCCGAGCCGACCGCCTGGCCCGCCGGTAACACGCCGGACTATGTGGTCGGGACCGACTTCATTCAGGCCACGCGCGCGCCGCCAGTCCAGATGGTCGCCTATGCGCCGAGCGACGCCCTCCCGCCGGCGCCCGATATGCCGCCCTACACGCCAGGCCGCCACGGTCCGGCGACGCCGCCGCCCGATCCGGACAGCTATGGCGCGGCCTCGCGGGACGGCGACATCCTGAACGTCTCCCTGCCCGAGGATCGCAAGCCGGGGGTGACGGCGCTGACGATGGCCGACGCGGCCGCCACGGGTATGACGACGCGCTGAAGCGCTCGCTTTTTCGCCCCTTTGCCGCTAACGGAGCGGCATGACCGACTATACGCCGCAACAGATCGTCGCCCGTGGCGCGCGTCTCGACGCCGAGACCGCCGCCGACGCCATCGACAACCATCCGGGCCTGGAAGGCGCGACCTACTCGATCCTGGAAGAGGACGAGGACAAGAACATCTGGCGCATCGACGCCTTCCCGACGACCGAGGAAGAAGACGAAGGGCTGATGGCCCTGCTCGCCGACTATGACCTGAAGGTCACGCGCGACACCCTGGCCGACGCCGACTGGCTGGCCATGGCGCTGTCGGGCCTGCCGCCGGTGCGCGCCGGCCGGTTCTTCGTCTACGGGATGCACGATCGCGGCCGCACCCCGGCCAGCACCGTCAACCTGCGCATCGAGGCTGGCGCGGCGTTCGGCACCGGCCACCACGGCACCACCGTCGGCTGCCTGCAGGCCTATGACCGCCTGATCAAGGCGCGCAGGTTCGACAAGGTGCTGGACGTCGGGGCCGGCACGGGCCTGCTGGCCATCGCCGCCGCCCGCACGGGCGCGAAGCTGGCCGTCGGCACCGACATCGACAAGCCCAGCGTGCGGATTTCCAAGGAGAACGCGAAGGTCAACAAGGCCAACGCCCGCTTCGTCCATGCCTCGGGCCTGTCGAACATTCTGGTCGCCCGCAACGCGCCCTACGACCTGGTCTTCGCCAACATCCTGGCCCGTCCGCTGATCAGTCTGGCCCAGGACATCAAGCGCGCCCTGGTTCCGGGCGGCACGGTCATCCTGTCGGGCCTGCTGCGCACCCAGGAACGCATGGTCAAGGCCGCCTACCTGTCGCGCGGCTTCAAGGTGAAGAGCCGCATCCACCGCGACGCCTGGGCGACGCTGGTGCTGACGCGGCCGTAAGGCTCTGAAATCCCTCTCTCTTTGAGAGAGGGTTTGGGATACATCCTCACCATGCGCCAGACCTTCGACGAATCCACCGATCCCTCCTTCGGCCCCAAGCACGTCCCGCTGATCCGCGCCGCCATGGCGGCCCAGGGGCTGGACGGCTTCCTCGTGCCGCACGAGGACGAGCACCAGAACGAATACCTGCCCGCCGCCAACGATCGCCTGGCCTGGGCCAGCGGCTTCACCGGCTCGGCCGGCGCGGGCGTGATCCTGAAGGACCGCGCCGCCGTGTTCGTCGACGGCCGCTACACCCTACAGGTGCGCGAGCAGGTCGACCAAGGCGTGTTCGAGATCCGCGACCTCGTCGAGGGCGGCGTACCCGCCTATCTGGAGACGGTCGAGAAGGGCGCGGTGATCGGCTACGACGCCCGCCTGCACAGCCCCGCCGCCCTGGACGGCCTGAAGGCCGCCGCCGCCAAGGCCGGCGCGACGCTGAAGCCCGTCGCCGTCAATCCGCTGGATCAGGCCTGGGGCGCGGACCGCCCGGCCCAGCCCATGGCGCCGATCACGCCCCAGCCGGTCGAGTACGCCGGCGAGCCCTCCAGCGCCAAGCGCGCGCGCATCGGCCAGGCCGTCGCGGCCCTCGGCGCGGAGGCCGCCGTGATCACCGCGCCCGCCTCGATCGCCTGGCTGTTCAATATCCGAGGCGGCGACGTCATCCGCACGCCCCTGCCGCTGTCGCAGGCCATCATCAACGCCGACGGCTCGGCGCGCCTGTTCGTCGCCCCGGCTAAGGTCACGCCCGACCTGCCGGCCTGGCTGGGCAACGCGGTCTCGCTGGAGACCCCGGACAGGCTGGAGGAGGCGCTGGGCGACCTGTCGGGCAAGGCCGTGGTCGTCGACCCGGCCCAGTCCTCGGCCTGGTATTTCGACCAGCTGGCCGCCGCCGGCGCCAAGGTCGTGCGCGCCATGGACCCCTGCACCCTGCCCCGCGCCTGCAAGAACGCGGTCGAGCTGGAGGGTACGCGCGAGGCCCACCGCCGCGACGGCGCGGCCCTGACGCGGTTCCTGCACTGGCTGGCGACCGAGGGCCAGGTCAATCCGCCCGATGAGAAGGAGGCGGTCGCCAAGCTGGAAGCCTTCCGCGAAGCCACCGGCGTGCTCAGGGATCTAAGCTTCGACACCATCGGCGCGGCGAACGGCCACGGCGCCCTGCCCCACTACCACCCGACGGAGCGCAGCAACGAACGCGCGAAGCTGGGCTCGCTGCTGCTGGTCGACAGCGGCGGCCAGTATCTGGACGGCACGACCGACGTCACCCGCACCGTGGCGATCGGCGAACCGAGCGCGGAGATGGTCCAGCGCAATACGCTGGTGCTGAAAGGCCACCTTGCCATCGCACGCCTGCGCTTCCCGGCCGGCACAACGGGTTCGGCGATCGACGCCTTCGCCCGCGCGGCCCTGTGGGCGCATGGGCTGGACTATGACCACGGCACCGGCCATGGCGTCGGCGTCTATCTGGGCGTCCACGAGGGGCCGCAGCGGATCTCCAAGGCGCCCAACACCATTCCCCTGCAGCCAGGCATGATCGTCTCGAACGAGCCCGGCTACTACAAGGACGGCGAATACGGGATCCGCATCGAGAACCTGGAAGTCGTCATGCCCGCGGAGCCGATCCCCGGGGGCGATCGGCCGATGCACCGCTTCGATGCCCTGACCCTGGCGCCGATCGACCGCCGGCTGATCGACAAAACGCTGCTGACCGACGAGGAGATCGCGCAGTTCGACGCCTACCACGCCCGCGTCCTGCGCGAGATCGGCCCCCGCGTGGAGCCCGAAGTCCGCGCCTGGCTGGAAGCGGCCTGCGCGCCGCTTTAAGCGACTTGATCGTCGGCCCGGCGGCGCGGGCGGGTCCAGGCCCGCGCCAGGGCGTGATAGAGCGGCGTCGGCGAGACCGCTTCCGAGCACCGCCGCGCCACCAGGGCGCAGGTCAGCAACGGCCCGACCAGGGCCGGATCGCGGGTCATCTCCATAAGGATCACCGCGCTGGTCAGCGGCGCCTGGACGACGCCGGTCAGGTATCCGGCCATGCCCAGGGTGACCGCGTCTCGACCGCTGGACCACGGCGCGATGTGCGAGAAGAGAGCGCCGATCCCCGAGCCCACCGCCAGCGACGGGGCGAAGATCCCGCCCGGCGCGCCGCTGGCCGCCGCCGCCAGCGTGGCCGTCCACTTGCCCACCGCCAGGGCGAAGCCTGAGCCGAAATGGCCATACAGCAGCGCCCGCGCCTGGGCGTAGCCCGCGCCATAGGTCGCGCCGTGGCTGAGCGCCGCCGCCCCGGCCGCCGCCAGGCCGCACAGCGCCGCGAACGCCACCGGCCGCTTACCGCGCCAGCGCCGAACCGGATTGTCGCCCACCAGCACCGCCGCCAGGGCGCGGGAGAAGAGACCGCCCGCGAAGCCCGAGATCGCGCCCAGGATCGGCGCGCTGATCCAGGCGTTCCAGCCGGCCGAGCCCGACATGTCGCCGAAATAGGCGTAGTCCCCGCCGATCGCATAGGCCGCCACGCCGGCCGAAACCACCGCCAGGATCACCACGGTGTTGGCCCGCTTGTCGAAACCGCGCGCCAGCTCCTCGACCGCGAAGACGATGCCGGCGATCGGGGTGTTGAAGGCCGCCGACACGCCGGCCGCGCCGCCAGCGATCAGCAGAGTCCGGCGATCGGGACCGCCGCGCAGCCAGCCGGTCAGGAACACCATGATCGCCGAGACCACCTGCACCGTCGGTCCCTCGCGGCCTATCGAGCCGCCGCAGACCAGCAGCAGAGCCGCCAGCGCCACCTTGACCCCGGCCGTCTTCATCGAGACGCGGTCGTCGTGGACCTTGACCCCGAACGCGTCGCGGCCCCGGCCGATGTCACCGGCCGCGATCACCTGGGGAATGCCGCTGCCGGCCGAGGCCGGGGCCAGGCGCCGCATCAGCCAGACGCACAGCGGCATCCCGACGACCAGCAGGATCGGCCCCAGCCAGGCGCGCCCCTCGATCCACGACTGATGCAGCGCCATGGCCTCGTCGCACAGCCGCGCGAAGCCGACCGCCGCCGCGCCCGCCGCCACGGCGGCGGCGATCACCGCCCCGGTTCGCAACGAGCGGCGGGCCCGTAACCGGACGAGCTTCCTCTGGCGAGCCAGGGCTTCGAGCGGGGATAGGGACATGGGAACCGATCGCCTTGCAAATACATCGTGATACGATATTTCTGCTAACGCGGACGTTTAGCGGCGTCAACGCATCAGGGGCCCGAAAGGCCTCTGGCGATTGAAACCTCCTTGAGCCGAGAGCCCCTTGCCCCAAGCCCCGACCGACCTCGCGATGGAAGACACAACGCCGCTGCGCGAGGCGGACTATCAGGCCCTGGGCGCCTTCCGTCGGGCGGTTCGCGAATTTCTGGCGTTCAGCGAGGCCGGCGCGCGCGCGCATGGCCTGACGACGCAGCAGCATCAGGCGCTGCTGGCGATCCGGTGTCATCCGGGACCCGAACCAATGTCGGTCGGGGAACTGGCCGACAGCCTGCTGATCAAAAACCACAGCGCGGTCGGCCTCGTGGAACGGCTGGTCGAGCGCGACCTGGTCTCGCGCCGCCCGTTCGAGACGGACCGCAGGCGCGTGGCGCTGACCCTGCGTCCGCGCGGCGAAGCGGTAATCGCGGCGATCTCGCGGCGCAACCTGGCCCAGCTGAGCCGAGGCGCGGACATCCTGACCGAGATCGCCGAAACCGCGCGCCGGATCGCGCCGCCAGCCCCGGCCGGCGGCGCGTGAAGAGGTCTATTTCACGCGGTTCCACACCTGCGTCTTGCAGAACGGCGCGACGATGCAGCCCTTCAGCTTCAGTTGGTTGTCGCTGATCAGCTCGATCGTGCCCGAATAGGTGCCGCCGTCGTCGGGATTATAGACCTTGCCGCCGGTCCACTTGGTCGGACCGCCGGTGAAGTCGTACAGCATCTGCAGGTTTTTCAGCGTGCGACCGCGTTGGGTCTGGTCCCGGTTGTGCTCGTCCTTGACCGTCGGATCGGCCTTGATGTGGTCGGAGGTCACCAGCTTGCCGCACAGGCGATTGCCGCAGTGGGAAATCTCGACCTGACCGCCGTTGGTCGGCGTCTGCCAAAGGCCGGTAGCGTCGGCGGCGAAGACCGGGGTCGCCAACGCGCAGAGGGCGGCGACGGCGATCATGGTGGTGCGGAACATCCAGAACTCCCTGTGGTCACGCTTCAAATGCGCGTTCGAACGCTCGTTGCGCGATCTCGTCCCTCACGGCAAGCCTTCACACGAAAACGAGGCGGGAATTCGAAAAGGGACGAACTTTCGATCGGTTCCCGTCAGCGCCCGACCATGGCCAGCCACTCGTCCTCGGTCATCACCTGAACGCCCAGCTCGGTCGCGGTCTTCAGTTTGGAGCCCGCGCCCGGACCGGCCACGACGAGGTCGGTCTTCTTGGACACCGACGAAGCGACCTTGGCGCCCAGGCTTTCGGCCTGAGCCTTGGCCTCGTCGCGCGTCATCTTCTCCAGCGAACCGGTGAAGACGATGGTCTTGCCGGCCACGGCCGTGTCGGTCTTGGGCTTGGCCACGGGCTGAATATCCAGCTCGGCGACCAGATTGGCGACCTTGGCGCGATTGTGCGCCTCGGCGAAGAACCGGGCCAGGGACTGGGCCGCCACCGGGCCGACCCCGTCGATCGCGGCCAGGTGCAAATAGTCCTCCCCCGGCGCGCCGGACGCGGCCGCGGCCAACCCCTCGGCGAAGGCCGTCCAGCTTCCGAAGCGCTGGGCCAGGGCCGCTCGGGCCGGCTTGGTCAGCTTGGGCACGGCGTGGCCGATCTTGATCTCCAGATCGTCGGTCTGCGGCCAAGGATCGGCCAGAGGACCGCCCTTCCCCGCCTCGATCAGCAGATCCAGCGCCTTGGGGCCGACACCCGGGGCGGTGGATAGCTCCAGATAGGTCTCGCCCGGCAGGCCCTTGGCGGCGGCCTCGGCGGCGGCGCGCAGATCCTCGAAGCGGTCGAAATTGCGCGCCAACACGGTCGATGTCGTCTCGCCGATGTCGCGCGCGCCCAGACCGTAGATCATCCGGTCCATGCCGATCACGCGACGCGCCTCGATGCCCTTCACCAGATTGTTGACCGATGTCTCCCCATAGCCGTCGCGGTCGCGGAGGGCCGCTAGCTTTTCCTCGTCCCTGGCCAGCTTGAAGATGTCGGCCGGCTCGGTGATCCAGCCCTCGTCGAAGAAGGCCTGAAGCTGCTTCTCGCCCAGGCCCTCGATGTCGAAGGCGCGGCGGGACACGAAATGGCGCAGGTGTTCGACCCGCTGGAACGGACAGGCGAATTCGCCGGTGCAGCGGCGCACCACGGACTCCTGGCCCGAGGCCGTGACCTCGCGGGCCAGCGGCGTCTGGAGCGGACACGGACACACATGCGGAAATTCATAGGGCGCCGGCGCGGGATCGGGGCGCGCGTCCAGGGCCACCTCGACGATCTGCGGGATCACGTCGCCGGCCCGCTGGATCACCACCGTGTCGCCGATACGGGCGTCCAGCCGCGCGATCTCGTCGGCGTTGTGCAGGGTGGCGTTGGTCACCGAAACGCCGCCGACTGTCACCGGCTTCAGCCGCGCCACGGGCGTGATCGCGCCGGTGCGACCGACCTGCAGGTCGATGGCCTCGAGCAGGGTGCGGGCCCGCTGGGCCGGGAACTTGCGGGCGATGGCCCAGCGCGGCGAGCGCGAGACGAAGCCCAGCCGCCGCTGCAGCTCCAGCTCGTCGACCTTGTAGACGACGCCGTCGATGTCGAAGCCCAGCGTGGGCCGCAGGGTTTCGAACTGGGCGTAGACGTCAAGCAGCCCCTGGGCGTTCTCGACCCGCTTGGCCGGCGGGGCCGTGGTGACGAAGCCCCATTCGGAGAGCTTTTCCAGCGCGCCCCACTGCGTCTCGGCGAACGGTTCGGAGATCAGGCCCCAGGCATAGCCGAAGAAGCGCAGCGGCCGCTGAGCGCTGATCTTCGGATCGATCTGGCGCAAAGAGCCGGCGGCGAAGTTGCGGGGATTGGCGTAGGTGCGCTGGCCGGCGTCCTCGGCGGCCTGATTGAAGGCGGCGAAGGCGGCCAGTTCGACATAGACTTCGCCGCGCACCTCGATCACGTCGGGCCAGCCCGAGCCCTTCAGGCGATGCGGGATGTCGGCGATGGTCCGCAGGTTGGCCGTGACGTCCTCGCCCACCCGGCCGTCGCCGCGCGTCGCGCCCTGGACCAGCACGCCCTTCTCGTAGCGCAGCGAGGCCGACAGGCCGTCGATCTTGGGCTCGGCCGTGTAGGCCACGGTGTCGGAGGGCGTCAGCCGCAGGAAGCGGCGGACCCGGGCGTCGAACTCGATCGCCTCGTCGTTGGAAAAGGCGTTGTCCAGGCTGAGCATCGGCACGCCATGCTCGACCGGCGCGAACTGCTCGGCCCGCGCCGCGCCGACCCGCATGGACGGGGAGTTCTCACGCACCAGGTGCGGAAAACGGCTCTCGATATCGAGGTTCCGGCGCTTGAGAGCGTCGTACTCGGCGTCCGTGATGATCGGCGCGTCGTGCTGGTGATAGGCCAGATCGTGGGCGGCCAGATCATCGGCGAGGCGCTCCAGCTCCTCGGCGGCCTGGGCTTCGGTGAGGTCGGCGACGGCGATCTGAGACACGGGCGGCGAATCCGGATGCGGGACGTGGGGCGCAGGTTAGCAACGCGGCGCGGCCCTTGCGACGGCGGCTTTACAGGCTTTCAGGCCATCAAAGCCCGGGCGGCCGCCCTCGCCGCTTCCGTGACCTCGGCGCCGGACAGCATCCGGGCGATCTCCTCCTCGCGCTCGGCGGGGCCGAGGGGCTCGACCTTGGTGCGGGTCGCGGTGTCGTCGCCGGACTTGGAGATCCGCCAATGGGCGTCGCCGCGCGCGGCGACCTGGGCCGAGTGGGTCACCACGAGCACCTGGGCGTTTTGGGCCAATCGCTTGAGCCGCAGGCCGACCGCGTCGGCCACGGCCCCGCCGACGCCTTGGTCCACCTCGTCGAAGATCATCAGCGGCTGGGGACCGCCGCCGCGTCCGGCCAAAGCCGCCTTCAGCGCCAGGGCGAAGCGCGCCAGCTCGCCGCCCGAGGCGATGGCCTCCATCGGCCCGAAGGGCGCGCCGGGATTGGTCGAGATCTCGAAAGCGACGCGGTCCAGGCCCGTCGGCCCCGCGCGCTCCTCGCCCAGCGGCTCCAGGGCGACGCGGAAACGGGCCTTTTCCAGCTTCAGCGGCGTCAACTCGGCCTCGACGGCCTTGGCCAGGGCGTCGCCGGCGGCGCGACGCTCGCTGGACAGCGCCTCCGCCGCGAACAGATAGGCCTCGCGCGCCTCGGCGGCCTCCTTGTCGGCGGCGCGCAGCGAGTCCTCGGAGGTCTCGATGGCCTGCAGCCGCGCGGCGAACTCGGCCCGCTTGGCCGGCAGGTCCTCGACCAGCACGTTGAGCTTGCGGGCCATGCCGCGCAGGGCGAACAGGCGTTCCTCGGCCTTTTCCAGACGGTCCGGCTCGAATTCGAAGGTCTCGGCCGCCGAATCGATCGCGGCGCTGGCTTCCTGAGCCTCGACCAGCGCTCGGTCGACCGCCTCGCAAGCCGCCGAAAGGCGCGTCATGGCCGAGCCGTCGGCCGGCGCGCCCGCCTGCAAGGCCCGGTCCCGCGCGCGTTCCAGCGCGCGATAGGCCTGGGCGAGCTTGCCGGTGAAGCTGTCGCCGCCCAGCGCGTCCTGCGCGGCGGCGATGTCGATCATCGCCTTCTCGGCCGAGCTGAGCAGCGCTCGCTCCTCGGCGAGCGTCGCTTCCTCGCCTTCGCGGGGATCCAGGCGGTCCAGCTCCGAGAGCCGCAGGGTCAGTTCCTCGGTCTCGGCGGCCGCGCGGCCGGCCAGGTCGCGCAGACCCTCGGCCTTCTCGCGGGCGGCGCGCCAGGCGCTCCAGGCCGAGGCCACGGCGCCGACGCTGACGCCGCCAAACGCGTCCAGCAGGCTCCGGTGGGTCTTGGGATCCAGCAGACCGACGGTCTCGTGCTGACCGTGAACCTCCAACAACAGCGCGCCCAGATCCTTCAGCACCCCGACGCTGGTGGCCTGGTCGTTGACGAACGCCCGGCTGCGACCGTCGGGCGACAGCTGGCGGCGAAGAACGAGGTCCTCGTCGCGGGCATAGTCCAGGCCCTTGTCGTCCAGATAGGCGAAGGCCGGATGGTCGGCGGGAAGCGCGAAGATCGCCGTCGCCGAGGCTTGGCCGGTCGCGCCCCGGCGCACCAGCCCGGCGTCGGCGCGCGCGCCGGTCGCCAAGCCCAGGGCGTCCAGGATGATGGACTTGCCGGCCCCGGTCTCGCCGGTCAGCGCGGTCAGGCCCTCGCCGATGGCGAGGTCCAGGCTCTCGATGAGCACGACGTCACGGATGGAAAGGCCGATCAGCATGGCGCGCAGGATCGCCGGGAATCAGGGTTTTTGAAATAGCCTGGAAGAACGGAACGAGCACAAACCCGTTCCGCCCGTCCAAACTACATGCCCAGGACGCCCATCAGGCCGCCCTTCTTGTCCTTCTTGGTCCCAGGAGGCGGCAGGGTCGTCTGCTTGTCGTGCGACAGGAGGCGCTCCAGAGCGTTGCGCTTGGCGCCGGCCTTGAGCGGCTCGACCGCCGGGCGCAGGCCATTGTCGTTCAACAGTTTGTAGGCGTCGGCGTACCAACGATCGCCGGGGAAGTTGTAGCCCAGCACCGCGCCGTTGCGCTTGGCCTCGTCGGTCAGGCCGATCGTCAGATAGGCCTCGACCAGGCGATACAGCGCCTCGGGGGTGTGTGACGTGGTCTGGTGCTTCTCGATCACGGTCTTGAAGCGACCGATGGCGGCGAGGGTGTTGCCGCTGCGCAGATAGTAGCGGCCGATGGCCATTTCCTTGCCGGCCAACTGGTCGTTGACCATGTCGATCTTCAGGCGGGCGTCGGTGGCGTATTCCGTGTTCGGATAGCGCACGACGACGTCGCGCAGCGCCGCCAGGGCCTGCTCGGTGGCGGCCTGGTCGCGGTTCACGTCGACGATCTGCTCGAAATAGCAGATGGCCTTCAGGTAGTAGGCGTAGCTGGCCGACGGATTGCCCGGATACAGCGAGATGAACCGGTCGGCGTCGCCGATCGCGTCGGTGTAGTTATTGCCCATGTAGTGGGCGTAGCCGGTCATCAGGATCGAACGGCGCGACCACTCCGAATAGGGGTGTTGGCGCTCGACCTCGCGGAAATAGTCGACGGCCTCGTTCCAGTTGCCGCGGTCCAGGCGGTCGGCGCCGGTGGCGTACAGCAGTTCGACGGGACGCTCTTCGTAGGCGAGGGTCGGCTTCTTGGACTTGCCCGCGCAGCCCGCCACCGACACGGCCACGAGCACGGCGGCGATCACGACGGCCGGACGTCCCTGGAAATTACGAAGCACGGAGTCTCTCACCCTCGAACCAAACGCGCGCCCCTGCGCCGTGCAAGGCTTCTACACCACGCCGTCGAAGGCGCAAATGCGAACGCCGAGCCCCGACTCCCGGAGACGCTATCAGACCGCTTGGGCCAGGGCCGGCGCGAGGGCGCGCAGGCGCCAGGCGCGCGGCTGGGACAGCAACGCCCGAACCACGGCGTTATTGAGGCCGTGACCGGCCAGAACGCCTTCGAAGCGGCCGAGGATCGGCTTGCCCAGCACATAGAGATCGCCGACGGCGTCCAGCGCCTTGTGGCGAACGAACTCGTCCGGACGGCGCAGGCCTTCCGGGTTCAGAACCCGATCGCCGTCGATGACCACGGCGTTTTCCATCGAACCGCCCCGGGCCAGGCCGATGGCGCGCAGGGCCTCGACCTCGCGCAGGAAGCCGAAGGTGCGGCAGGCCGACAGTTCGGCGCGGAACGAATCCTCGTCGATCGCCAGGTCGACGGCCTGACGGCCGATGGCTTTAGAATCGAACGCGATCTCGAAAGCAACCTCGAAGCGGTCGGACGGCAGCAGGCTGGCGCGCTTGTCGCCCTCCTCCACCGTGATCGGGGCCAGGATCTCGATGTACTGGCGCACGGCTTCCTGCTTGCGGCGGCCGGCGCGGTCCAGGATCTGGACGAACGGCTCGGACGAGCCGTCCATGATCGGCACTTCCGGGCCGTCCAGCTCGACCACGCCATTGTCGATGGACAGGGCCGCCAGGGCCGCCATCAGGTGCTCGATGGTCGAGACGCGCACGCCGGCGGCGTTGCCGATAACCGTGCCCAGCTGCGTCTGGCAGACCGCCTCCGCGGAAACGGGGACGCGGTTGTCACGGTCTTGCACATCGGTCCGCACGAAGACGATCCCGGCGTCCGCGGCGGCGGGGCGCACCACGACGCGAACATGTTCGCCGGTGTGCAGGCCGATCCCGGCGAAGATCACCGGTCCCGCGACCGTGTGCTGAAAATAACCCGAAGCCGACACCAGAGACCCTTATCGTTGGACGGATGACTCTGCGGTCACCCTATCGCCCCGACCTAGCATCTAGGCGTGATGCTGCGTCGCGGCAACGCAAGTCCTGTTTCCGATTGTTACGCCTTAAGCGACTGACTTTATTTCGTTTTTGTCATATCAACACGGCTTCGCAAACAGATCGCCGTTCGACGATCCGCGCCCGGGAATCCCTTGCCCGCCTCCCCTAGGCGCGGGCGAAAAGCGGCGCTAGGCTTCGCCGCCATTCGGGAATAACCGTTTCCAGGACCTTGGGTTTCATGATCAAGACATTGCGCCTCGCCGCCTCGGCGCTCGCCCTGACGCTCGCCGCCTCCGGAGTCCACGCCCAGGCCACGCAAAAGCCACATGTCTTCACCCCGAAGGACATGGCGAGCCTCGACCGGCTGAGCGATCCGCGCGTCTCGCCCGACGGCCGTTACGTGCTCTATTCGGTGCGGACCCTGGACTATCCGGCCAACAAGGCCGCGATGTCGCTGTGGATCGTCGACCTGGAGGCCAAGACAGCCCCGCGCCGGCTGAAGATCTCGGACGGCGGCGCCTCAAGCGGCCGCTGGAGCGCCGACGGCAAAGCGATCTATTTCGTTTCGGGGCGCGAGGGCGGGACCGACCAGGTGTTCCGGACCGACGTCAATGGCGAGACCGCCACCCGCGTCACCTCGACCCCGTTCGACGTCCAGGCCTTCAAGGTGTCGTCGGACGGCAAGACGATCGTGGTCGGCATGGCGGTCTTCCCCGATTGCCCGGACCTGGCCTGCACCCAGGCGCGGCTGGACGCCAAGAAGGCGACCAAGGCCACCGGCGTCGTGTTCGACCGCCTGTTCATCCGGCATTGGGACACCTGGAACGACGGCACGAAGAACCACCTGTTCGCCTATGGCCTGGACGCCAATGGCGTGGCGACAGGCCAGCCGATCGACCTGATGAAGGGCTTCGACGGCGACACCCCGACCAAGCCCTATGGCGACGACGCGGACTTCGCCATCACGCCGGAAAACGACATGGTCGTGTTCACCGCCAAGGTCGCCGGCAAGGACGAGGCCTGGACCACCAACTACGACTTCTGGGCCGTGAAGCTCGACGGGTCGGAGCGCCCGCGCAACCGCACCGAGGCCAACAAGGCGTGGGACACGGTTCCGGTCATCTCGCCCGACGGCAAGTTCGCCGCCTACCGGGCCATGAAGCGGCCGGGCTTCGAGGCCGACCGCTTCGCGATCATCATTCGTGACCGGACGACCAAGCAGGATCGCGAACTGGCGCCGACCTGGGACCGCTCGCCCGACGCCATCGCCTGGAGCCGCGATGGCAAGACGATCTACGCCACCGCGCTGGACGTCGGCCAGGGCAAGCTGTTCGCCATCGACGTCAAGACCGGCAAGGTCACCGCCCTGACCGGCGAGGGCCATGTCACCGCCTTCGACGTCGGTCCCAACGGCATCGTCTACGCGTCGGACTCGCTGAAGAGCCCCTCGGAGCTATTCTTCCTGCCGGCCAAGGGTCCGACGGCGAAGATCGCCAGCGTCTCCGAACAGGCGCTGAAAGACGTCGCCTGGGGCGAACCCGAGCAGTTCAGCTTCAAGGGCTGGAACGACGAGACGGTGCATGGCTTCATCGTCAAGCCCGCCAACTTCGACCCGGCCAAGAAGTATCCGGTCGCCTTCCTGATCCACGGCGGCCCGCAAGGCTCGTTCAGCAACAGTTGGTCGTACCGCTGGAACCCGGAAATCTACGCCAACGCCGGCTACGCCGTGGTGATGGTCGATTTCCACGGCTCGACCGGTTACGGCCAGGCCTTCACCGACGCGATCAGCCAGCACTGGGGCGACCGCCCGCTGGAAGACCTGCAAAAGGGCTGGAGCGCCGCTCTGGCGAAATATTCGTTCCTTGATGCCGACCGCGCCTGCGCCCTGGGCGCCTCCTACGGCGGCTACATGATCAACTGGATCGCCGGCAACTGGAACCAGCCCTGGAAGTGCCTGGTCACCCACGACGGCGTCTTCGACACCCGGATGATGGGCTACTCGACCGAGGAGCTTTGGTTCAGCGAGTGGGAAAACGGCGGATCGCCCTGGCAGCCGAACACGACCTACGAAAAGTTCAACCCTGTCAACCACATCGCCGAATGGTCCAAGCCGCACCTGATCATTCAGGGCCAACTCGACTATCGCATTCCGGCCGAGCAGGGCATCGGCGCGTTCACGGCCCTGCAGCGCAAGGGGATCCCCAGCAAGCTGCTGTACTTCCCCAACGAGAACCACTGGGTCCTGAAGGCCCAGAACTCGGTGCAGTGGCACAAGGAAGTGCTGGACTGGCTGGACCAGTGGACGGGGAATAACCGGCCGGGGAAGTGATCGCCGGCCTCGGCTCCCCCTCCGTCGCTTCACGGGGGAGGAGCAAGACCCGTCTCCTCCCCCGCTCGCGGGGGAGGTGGATCGGCGCGAATACGCGACGAGATGGAGGGGGCGCTACAGCCGCCCCGTCGCGGTGGCGAAGGTCAGCCGCGTCTTCTTCTCCAGGTCGCCCATCTCGCGCCCGGCCATATAGGCCCGCGCCAAGGCCGCCGGGGCGATGGCCGGGAAGGCCGCCACGGGCAGCCCCCTCACCTCGCCTCGCGCCGCTTTCAGCTGGTCCTCGACCTTTTGGGCCACGTCGGCCCGCGTCCAGGCCTCCGGCAGGCGCGAGCGCCCCGCCTGCTTCAGCCGCCAGAGACCCGAGAGGCCCCAGGCCCGCGCCGCGCCCTTGACCGCATGCGGATCGGCGCTGGCGTCCAGCCGCCGCGCCGCCAGCACCGCCAGGGCCCCAGCCGTGGCGTCGACATAGGCCAACACGGCAGCTTCGTCCCTCAGCGGCCCCTCGTCGAGGTCGGCCAGGCGCGCCTCGGCCAGGAGGGCCAGGGCGTTGGGATCGAAGCGCGCGGCGGCCAGGGCCTCGACATTGGGGTGCTTGCGCGGCGTCTTGCCGGCGGCGATCTCTTCGATCGCCTCGCGCCACCAGGTCAGGCGAATCTCGCCCATCAGGGCGTTGGAGACGCCGCCCGCCACCCGCGCCAGCTCATAGTTGAGACCGTAGAGCGCGATGACGTCGGCCCGCGCGGCCGCGTCGCCGATGAACCGGCTGGCCAGCCAGCGGTCCGGGTCGACGCGGCGGACGAGGTCGTCGAGGGTTTCAGTGTCGGCCATGGTCTTCGGCAGCGGAAAGGGGTCCTCCCCTTACAGCATTTCGCGGTGAGATCAGCCGAAGATCGTCTGGTTCATCGCCATAGTCGCCAGCATCGGCAGACTGAGCAGGACGTTGGTGCGCGAGAACAGCATGGCCAGACGCGCGCCCTTGGCCTTGGCGTCCGCGTCGGCCTCGACCAGGCCCAGGGCGATCTTCTGATTCGGCCAGATGAAGGCCCACACATTCACGAACATCACCGTGCCCAGCCACATGCCGGTGCCGATGAAGGTGAACTGCATGTCGACGCCCGGCGTATAGCCCTGCCAAAGGCCCAGGGTCGCCGCCTCGAGCAGATAGCCCCGGCTGAAGGCCAGCACCACGCCCATCAGCCAGGTCAGCAGCGCCGCCCAGCGGAACCAGAACAGGGCTTCGGGCGCGATGTACTTGCTGACCGCCGGCTTCAGCTCGGCCGGGATTTGGGGCATCACCCGGATCTGTACGAAGTTGAAATAGTACAGCAGCCCGATCCACAGCACGCCGAACAGCACGTGCAGCCAACGGAAGACGGCCTGCAGGAAGACCGCGCCATGCCCCTGCGGCCCGTGCGCGTAGCCGCCGATGATCACCAGGGCCAGCGCGAAGCTGAGCATCATCGTGTTGCGGAAGTTCGACAGCAGTCTGGACATCGGTTTCCCCCTCGTTGCCCGAGCGAGCTTAGGGGTGTTCGGGGCGATGGGCAAAAGCGCTCAGACCGCGATCAGCGCCGCCGCCAGGCGCCGGCCTTCGCTGGCCAGGACGTTGTAAGTCCGCGCGGCGGCTTCGGTGCTCATGAACTCGAGGCCCACGCCGGCGGCCTTGAGGGAGTCGCGGACCGGGCGCGGCGGCAGGGCGTTGACGAGACCCGTCCCTAGAAGGACGAACTCCACGGCCCCGCCGGCGGCGAAGACCGGGGCGAAATCCTCGGGCGTCAGATCGGCCAGCCGGGTCGCCGCCCAGTCGGCGGGCTGATCGTCGAGGACCAGCAGCGAACCGGGCCGCCAGACGCCGGCGACTCGAAAGCCGCCGCCGCCCCAGGCGTCGATGGACGGCGGCTGGCGCATCAGGGCCGCGAGGCCGCGCCGAACTTGACCGGCGTCGCCTCTTCGTCGTTCCGCTTGACGCCCCAGATCAGGATCATCGGCAGGGCGATATAGACCGACGAATAGGTGCCGATGACGATGCCGAAGATCATCGTGAACACCAGCGGGTACAGCACCGGCCCGCCGAACGCCATCGTGCCGCCCAGGGCCAGGAGGGCCGTGGTGCCGGTGATGATCGTCCGCGACAGACGCTCGTTTTCCGACAGGTCGATGACGTCGCGCAGCGGCGTGGTGCGGTACTTGCGCAGGTTTTCCTTCAGACGGTCGAAGGTGATGACCTTTTCGTTCATCGAGTAGCCGATGACGGTCAGCAGGGCCGCGATCTCGGTCATCGAGAACTCGATGCGCGCGACCGACAGGAGGCCAAGAGTCAGGACGATGTCGTGCAGCACGGCCACGACCGCGCCGGTGCCGTAGGACAGGCCGAAGCGGAACCAGATGTAGCCAAGGGTCAGCAGCAGGGCGACGCCCAGCGCCTTGAAGCCGGACATCAGCAGTTCGCCGGAAACCTTGGCGCCGACTTCCGAGCGGCTCTTCACCTTCAGGTCGGGGAAGCGCTTGATCAGTTCGCCCTCGACGCGCGCCGAGGCGTCGCTGGCCTTCTCGCCTTTGTTGGGCAGGAACTTGACCATGGCCGAGTTCGGCGAGCCGAAGCCCTGGACCTGGGCGTCATGGGCGCCGATCTGGCCCATGGCCGCGCGCAGCTCGCCCAGGGGCGCGGGGCGCGACATGGTGATCTCCAGGGCGTTGCCGCCCTTGAAGTCGATGCCCAGGTTCAGGCCCTGCAGGAAAAGCAACGCGATCGAGGCAACGATCAGCACGGCCGAGACGACCGCCGCGACCGGCGCCCAGCGCACGAAGCGGAAATGGGTGGAACGCGGGATGTAGCGAATGAGGGGCCAACGCATGGTCGGGTCTCCTATGCGATCGGCAGCTTCTTCGGCTTGGTGGCCTTGAACCACCAGCCGATGAGCACTTGGGTGATGAAGATGGCGGTGAACAGCGACGTGAACACGCCGATCACCAGGGTCCAGGCGAAGCCCTTCACCGGACCCGAACCGAAGCTGAACATGATCAGGCCCGAGATCAGGCTGGTGATGTTGGCGTCCAGGATCGAGGTCAGGGCCAGCTTGTAGCCATGGTCGGCCGCGGCCATGGGCGTTCGCCCGGCATTGGCCTCGTCGCGCATCCGCTCGTAGATCAGCACGTTGGCGTCGACGGCCACGGCCAGGGTCAGGATCAGGCCGGCGATGCCCGGGAAGGTCAGGGTCGCCTGGGTCATCGACATGATGCCGATGATTAGCAGCACGTTGACCACCAGGGCGATGGCCGCGAAGCCGCCGAACAGACCATAGGCCAGGATCACGAACACGAACATCGCCACCGCGCCGATGGCCAGCGAGATCGAGCCGGCCTTCACGGCGTCGGCGCCGAGCTCGGCGGTCACGGTGCGCTGGTCCTCGATGTTCAGCGGCGCCGGCAGAGCGCCCGAGCGCAGCAGCAGGGCCAGTTCGTTGGCGCTCTGGGCCGTGAAGCTGCCGGTGATGATGCCGCTGCCGCCGGTGATCGGATCGTTGATCACCGGCGCCGACAGCACGCGCTTGTCGAGGACGATGGCGAACTTCTTGCCGCGATTGCGGGTGGTGATGTCGGCGAACTTCTTGGCGCCCGAGCCATTGAAGGCGAAGGCCACGGCCGGCTGGCCGTTCTGGTCGAAGCTCTGCGAGGCGTTGGTCAGCTCCTCGCCGGACACGACGGCGCGCTTCTTGACCACGTAGAACGGCGCGAAGCGGTCGCCCGGCAGCACTTCCGAGCCCGGCGGGATCCGATTGGCCTGGATGTCCTCCGGCGTGACCGTGTCATCGACCATCTGGAAGGTCAGCTTGGCGGTCTTGCCGACGATGTCGCGCAGCTTGCTGGGATCGCTTTCGCCCGGCGCCTGGATCATGATCCGGTTTTCGCCCTGACGGTTGATCGAGGGCTCCTTGGTGCCCAGGCTGTCGATCCGGCGACGGATGGTCTCGATCGACTGCTCGACGGCCTTGGCGGCGTCGGCCTTGGCGGCTTCCGGCACGAAGTTCAGCTCGATGCGGTTGTCGCCCTTGCCGTTGACCGCGACGTCCTTGCCGCCGATCACGCCGGCCAGCGGCGCGCCGATGTTCTTGCGCAGCAGGTTGACCGCGTCGTTGTAGCGCGACGGATCGCCGATGCGGACGCTGACCACGTCGCCTTGCAGGCCCAGCTCGCCGAACGGGATCTGTTCGTTGCGCAGCTGGGTGCGGACGTCCTCCACCATGTTGTTGAGGCGCTCGCGATGCAGCGCGTCGGTGTCGACCTCGTAGAGCAGGTACGACCCGCCTTGCAGGTCGAGGCCGAGGTTCAGCTTCTTGTGCGGCAGGAAGCCGGGCATGGCGTCCAGCGCGCTCTGCGGGAGCACGTTGGGCAGGGAGAACAGGATGCCGAAGATCACCGACAGGGTGACGGCGATGATCTTCCAGCGGGAAAGGGTCAGCATGGATCCGTGACTTTCAGGCGACGTCGCTAGAACGCCTCACGCGGGGTTCGATGGTCGCCTTAGCTCTTGGCGTCGTTGGCGGCGGCCGGTTCGCCCTTGGCGCGGACCTCGGTGATCATGCCCTTGATGACCTTGACGGTCACGCCGGTGGCGATCTCGACGCCCACTTCCTTGTCCTCGACGCGCATGATCTTACCGATCACGCCGCTCGACAGAACCACGGTGTCGTTGCGCTTCAGATTGTTGAGCATGTTCAGATGCTCCTTCTGGCGCTTTTGCTGCGGACGGATCAGCATGAAATAGAACAGCACGACCATCAGAAGGATGGGCGCGAACTGCACGAGCTGGGCGTTCAGACCGGACATAACGTCTCCAAGAAACCATTGAGCGCGCCGCCAGACACAGGGTCGCGCCAAGTCGGCGGAAGCTATGCGTTCGCCTCCCCTTTTGCAATGCGAGCGCGCGAGGGTAAGGAACGGGCCATGACCGACATGACCGCACCGTTGCTGGCCCGCATCGCAGACGCCCTGGAACGCCTGGCCCCGCCGCCGCCGGCCGCGCCCGACTTCGGCGCCGCCCGCCTCTTCCGGCACGAGCCGGCCAGCGGCGCCTTCGTCCCGGCTGCCGACTATCCGCTGCCGCTGGACGTGCTGATCGGCATCGAGCGCCAGAAGGCCCGGTTCGTCGAGAACCTGCGCCGCTTCGCCGAGGGCCTGCCCTGCAACCACGTTCTGCTGTGGGGCGTGCGGGGCACGGGCAAGAGCTCGGTGACCAAGGCCGCCTTCGTGACTTTGGCGGACACCTATCCGGCGCTGAAGCTGATCGAGGTCGATCGCGACGAGGTCGCGGCCCTGCCGCCGCTGTTCGACCTGCTGCGCGCGCGCTCCGAGCGCTTCGTGGTGCTGTGCGACGACCTGTCGTTCGAGGACGGCGCGGCGGCGGCCAAGGCCTTGAAGTCGGCGCTGGAGGGCGGCGTCTCGGGCCCGCCGGACAATGTTCTGTTCGTCGCCACCTCGAACCGCCGCCACCTGATGCCGCGCGACCACGTCGAGCAGAAGGGCGCCATCGCCGCCGCCGAGAACGCCGAGGAAGAGATGAGCGTCTCGGACCGCTTCGGCCTGTGGATCGGTTTCCCGCCGATGGACCAGGACACCTATCTGGGCGCCATCCGGAGTTATGCGGAGCGCTTCGGCCTGGTGGTCGAGGATCTAGATCGCCGCGCCCTGCAGTGGTCGCAGCTGCGCGGCGCCCGTTCGGGCCGCGTGGCCTGGCAGTTCGTCCGCGACCTGGCCGGCGAGCTGGGCGTCAAGCTGCCGGGCTGATCGTCCGGCCGATGTGAGAGGATGAAGCCATGAACATCGCCGCCCTTCCCCGCCGCGCCTTGATCATGGCGGCGTGCCTCGCCGGCTCGGCGGCGGCCAGCCCGGCGCCGCCGGCCCCGCCGCTCGTTGTCCCGTTCGACTTCTCGCGCGGGGCGATCGAGATCGAGGTCAAGGTCCATGGCCAGCCGCTGCGGGTGATCCTGGACACCGGCGTCGATCCCTCAGTGATCGACCTTGGCCGGGCGCAGGCTTTGGGCTTGCGGATCGATCGCGGCGACGGCGGGGAAGCGACGGGTTTCGGCGACGGCAAGGGCGCCCAGGTATTTCCAGGCGTCATCGATCAACTGACGATCGGCGGCCGCGCGTTCGCGCCGTTCGACACGGTGGTGTCGGACATGGGCGGCCTGTCCGCGGGCTATGGTCGGTCGCTGGACGGCGTGATCGGCTACAGCTTCCTGGCCGACAAGACCGTGCTGATCGACTATCCGAACCACACGGTCGCCTTCCTGAACCGGGGGAATGAAGCCCAGCGCCTGACGGCGACCTGCCGGAAGCGCTGGAGCGCGCCGCTAAAGACCGTCGACAGCTTCCCGATCATCCCAGGCTTCCGATTCGGCGCTTCGCGCGCGCCTGTCAGCCTGGACACCGGTTCGAACGGCGCGGTCAGCCTGTTCAAGAGCGCCCTCGCCCTGCCCGGCGTGCGGGCCAACCTGTCGGAGAACGGCTCGGTGACCCGCACCGGGGCGCGCGGCGAGGCCAAGTCCAAGTCCTATATCTTCAAGGCGCCGGTCGGCTTTGGCCCCTTCGTCGCAACCGAGACAGCGATGAGCGTCTATTCCGAGGCGGGTTCAACCGACACTCGCGTCGCCAATGTCGGCAACAAGCTGATGGCCGACCTGAAGCTGAAGGTGCTGTTCGACTATCGCGGAAAGCGCTTGGTCTTCCACGGCGCGTGCGGTTAGGCCCGCCTCTTACGACGCGGGCCCTTACATCATCAGCGCGGCAGCACCAGGTTCGGATCGACCGGCTTGGCCTTGTCCTTGACCGAAGGCGCGTAGCGCATCTCGAAGTGCAGCTGCGGCTCGGTGACGCCGCCCGTCTGGCCGACGGCGCCGATCTGCTCGCCCTGTTTGACCTGCTGGCGCATCTTCACATTGATGCTGGAGAGGTGCGCGTAGGCCGTGACCCAGCCGTCGGCGTGCTTGATCAGAACGAGATTGCCGAAGGTCTGCACCTGGTTGCCGGCATAGGCGACCTCGCCGTCGCCGGCGGCCAGCACCGGCGTGCCCTGGGCGGCGCGGATGTTCAGGCCGTCATTGCGCTGGCCCGTGCCCTTGACGCCGAAGTTCGAAATCAGCTCGCCGCGCAGCGGCCAGGCGAACTTGCCCTTGCCCGAGGCGACGATCTCGGCCTCGGTCGGGGCGGCGCTGCTCTCGATGATCGGGCGCGTGGTCGGCTGGGCCGTGACCGGCGCGCTGGGACGCGGATAGCTGGTGGAGGGCGACGGCGTGTAGGGAACCGGAGACGACGGCGTCGACGGATAGATCGGCCGCGAGGTCGACGGCGGCGTGGTCGGGGTCTCGACCTTGGCGTAGGTGTTCGACGGCTCGGCGGACGGGCGGGACACGACGGTGGTCGTGCGGATCGGCCCCTTGTCGCGATAGCCGCTGGGCAGGCGGATCTTCTGGCCCTTCTTCAGCGACGCGCCCGCCCGCAGGCCGTTGGTCGCGGCCAGCGTCCTGACGCTGACATTGAAGCGCTTGGCGACGTCGGCCAGGGTGTCCTCGGCCTGGGCCACATAGGCCTTCTGGTCGGTCGGCGGACCCTTGATCCGCTGGCCGGGGCGAAGGGCCTTGGTCGTCTTGATGTCGTTCTCGTCGGCCAGGTCCTTGACGCTGACGTCGAAGCGCTTGGCGATCGAGGTCAGGGTCTCGCCCGACTTGACGACGTGGATCTCGGGCGGACCGTCCACGGTGATCACCGAGCCGCCGGCGCGGACGGTGGTGGTGCTGACCGTCGCCGGTTCGGCCGTCTCGGCGGTCGGGATCTGGCGGCTGACGCGCGAGGACGAGGCCTGACGGGTCGGGGCCGGCGCGAGCGTCGCGGTCTCCGGCGCGGTCTCGGCGGCCTGGCTGGCGGGCGTCCCCGGGATCACCTGGGTCGTCTTGATCGGGCCTTTGTCCTTGAAGCCGTCCGGCAGGGCCAGCTTCTGGCCCTTCTTGATCGCCGAGCTGGCCTTCAGGTCGTTCTCCTCGGCCAGGGCGGCGGCGGTGACGTTGAAGCGCTTGGCGATCGAGAACATCGTGTCGCCCTGCTGGACGACATAGGCCTTCTGTTCGCTGGCCGGGCCCTTGATCTTCTGGCCCAGCTTCAGGTGATACGGGGCCTTGAGCTTGTTGATCTCGACCAGCTCGGCGCGCGTCGAGCCCATGCCGCGGGCGATGGCGTCCAGGGCGTCGCCGGACTCGACCACGTGCACCTGGGGCTTGCCCTTCACCGTAACGACCGGACCGGTCACCGAGGTCGTGACCACGGTCTTGGGCGGCGCGGCGCGGAGAGTCGGCGCGGGCGCGGTGGTCTGATAGGCGGCGCGGGTCGGCGCCGGATGGGCGGCCGGCGGCGGCGGCAGGGCGGACTGGGTCACCGCCGGGGCGCTGGGACTAGCGACCGGGATCGGCGTTGGCCTGGGCAGGGTTTCGCTGGCTCCCGGCGCGACGGTCGTCGTCGCGGGCTGGGTCGCGACCGGCTGATCGGCCGGCGGCGCGGCGGGCTGGGTGATCGGGAAGTTCGGCGTGAAGCGCTGGCCCGCGGCGTCCGCGCTCCCCGCATAGGCGCCGAGTGTTCCAGCCGTCAGCGCGACCACCGCCGCTTGCGTCCACAACTGCCTCATAGCCTCTCCTTTCCCGCCGGAGCCGCCAGAAGGCTCCGCCAGGGTAAACCAACCTTTAACACCAAAGGACGCGAGACGCCGCGCCCTCCAACCCGTCACTGATCCTTGGCCACGCCGGCCAGCAGCGGCACGAAGCGCACGTCGCAAAGGATCTCGACCCGGAAGCCCCCTTTGCCATCGCCGGCATAGCGACGAAGGCTCTGAACTGGCCCCTTGCCCACCGGCGCGACCAGCACGCCGTTGGGCTTCAGCTGCGAAAGCAGCTTCTTAGGGTCATCTTCGGCCGCCGCCGTGACCATAATGCGGTCGAACGGCGCCTGTTCGGCCCAGCCCTCGCCGCCATCGCCGAACTTGGTGATGACATTGGTCAGGCCCAGCGTGTTGAAGCGGGCTTCCGCCTCCTTCATCAGCGTCCGGTAGCGCTCGATCGTATAGACCAGGCGCGAGACCTTGCTGAGGATCGTGGTCTGATAGCCCGAGCCCGTGCCGATCTCCAGCACCCGCGAGCGCGGCTCGACGGTCAGGGCCTGAGTCATCAGCCCGACGATATAGGGCTGGCTGATCGTCTGGCCGCAGGCGATCGGCAGCGCCGAATCCTCCCAAGAGCGGTCCTTGAACAGATCGGGCGTGAAGAGATCGCGCGGCGTCGTCTCGATGGCCCGCAGCACCTGGGCGTCGTTGACCCCCTGGTCGCGCAGGGCCTGCATCAGGCGTTGCAGGTCGGCCTTGGCGGCGTCGGCGGCCTTGGTCGTGCGTGCGCTCATCTATCCGCCCGAACCGGTTTGACGGACTTGGGCGGCGCCCCGCCCAGCACGCCCTTCAGCGCGTGGACGGTCTCGTTGTGCGTCAGGTCGATATGCAGCGGCGTCACCGAGATGCGGCCTTCATAGATCGCCCGCAGGTCGGTGCCGACGGCCGGCTGCGAGGCCTTGGCCGAGAAGCCCATCCAGTAATAGTCGCGGCCGCGCAGGTCGGTGCGCTTTTCCATCGTGCGCAGCAGGCCGTCGCGGAAGCCCTGTCGCGTGACCTCGACCTCGGCGACCTTGTCGGGCGAAACGGCCGGGAAGTTGACGTTCATGATCACGTCGGCGGGCCAGCCCACCTCCAACAGGCGCTGGATGATCCCCGGCCCGAAGGCCTCGGCGGTCTCCCAGTGGGCGACGATCTCCTCGTGGAAGAAGGTCATGGTCTGGGACAGGGCGATCGACGGGATGCCGTGGGTCATGCCCTCGATGGCGCCGGCCACCGTGCCCGACAGGGTGACGTCCTCGGCCAGGTTCTGGCCGCGATTGACGCCCGATAGCACCAGGCCCGGCGCGGGGCCGTCGATCAACTGCTGCACGGCCATCATCACGCAATCGGTCGGCGTGCCCTCGACGGCGAAGCGGCGGCCGTCCAGCTTCCGCACACGGATCGGGTCCGACAGGGTCAGCGCCCGGCTGGCCCCCGACTGCTCGTACTCCGGCGCGCAGATCCAGACGTCGTCGGTCAGGGCGCGGGCGATCCGCTCCAGGCTCTGCAAGCCCGGCGCGTTGATGCCGTCGTCGTTGGTCAGGAGGATGCGCATCAGAGTTTTCTTCCTCCCCCGCACGCGGGGGAGGTGTCACGATGCGAAGCAGCGTGACGGAGGGGGCGCTCAGCGGCG